>DOOY01000126.1 GCA_003514765.1 Nitrosomonas sp.
AATACACCCGAACAAAATAGCCCGCACAAAGGGCCGATGAAGCCAAAAAATAATCAAAAGGACTGGGTGCCGAGCCATCCCCTTTGTAGCGAATAGGCTGATCAGTGATAACAGCAAAATCATCAAACTTAGCTTCAAGCCTGAGATTGTCGAGAAAATTAACTTTGATTTCCATTGAGTAGTTTCCGGAGTCGTGCGCTGCAGTCGGAAGCGTTTTAAACCTGTTTCTACTTGGGGTTTTTAGCGGCTGCCAATTGGCGGATTGATCTTAATTGGGGGAATTATCTGTGTTTTCGCGGCAATAATCTTGGGTAAATGACATAAATTAGTAAAACAGGTGCTTTTAAAGTGAAATAGGTATGTGATTGTAACAAGAAAGAACACTGAATCCTTTTCTACAAGCCATGCGAAAGTTAGTCGGGTTAGGAAAATAGAAGCGAATTAATGTTTGAGAGAGATGTTGAAAATCAATGGCCAGAAAACTATTTTGAACTGCTTAACAGTTGGCAGGGAAAACCCCTGAAACGTCCAACCCAGGGCGACTTTGAAGATCGCACAAGCTTTGAATAAATTCTTGCTTGACACGAATGTCTGCATTCGTTTGTTAAATAAAAAACATACTGACATTGAGCAGCGTCTGAAGCAGCACCAACCGAGTGAAATAGCACTTTGCGGTATCGTCAAAGCCGAACTGCTCTATGGCGCACGCCATAGTCAACACGTGGAAGCCAATTTGCAATTACTTAAACAATTTTTCACACCACTGATCAGTCTGCCTTTTGATGACCGATGTGCAGAAGAAGCCGGCCTTATTTGTGCTGATCTTGCCGCCCAAGGAAATCCAATCGGACTCAATGATCTGTCATAGCCGCAACGGCCCGTGCCTTTGACACTGTTCTGGTAACACATAACACCAAAGAATTTGCACGAATAACCGGTTTGAGAGTAGTCGATTGGGAGAAATAACAGGGCATTAATCCAGAGGTTGATTGCCATTGCATTAAATTTTATGTTGCCTTGAAAGACCCCGTTTGTTTTCGTGTATCCGGTTCATTTTGGAATTAGATGCGTCACTACGGTTGGCTTCGTTGAGATGTCTGTTACCGGCCAAAAGCGGACATTAATGAGCAAACTCCAACATTCCGTTTGTGCGAACATATAGGATGATGTCTTCTTTCTTTTTATTTGAGATTTTATGAACAGAACTTCCCTTTGAATTGAAATAACTGCCCGCCTCCAAGTATTTAACATCTGTTTTATTAACGTAGTAATGTGGTTGCCCTTTGATTACAACTGCGTGAAATATTGAACCACTACTACTAATAGTAGTAGTTAATTTAGGGGGTAGCTGGATAAGTGCCCCATATAATTGTTCATTATTTGGCTTGCCCCAAAGATAAGACATTTTTAGTTTGCCAGAACTAGCAGAGTTTTCAGATTGATTAATCCAAACAACATTTGATTCGTCCACGTTAATGGGTCTTTCACCGCTATCAAATGCCTCTTTGGCAGGAAGGACTAGATACGGCCCTTTATCAATCTCTATATAGGCCAGATTATTATTGCCTTTGGCAGAAGTAATGTGAATTTCTCCGGCAGGTTGCGTCCAGAAAGAACCAGATGGCATCCACATATTTTCGGCATTAGGGTCATCATTATGAATGTGGCCTTTTATTACGACCCCACGATATGCAACATTATGAATGTGAGGAGGTGAAGAGAAACCGTCCGCAAACTTTACTAAAAAACCAGTGGGTTCAACTCCATTACGATCACCCCAAAGAGTTCCAGCTTGAGGGCTTTTATCTCCACGAGCAGGGTTTAGTGGCTCCCATTCAATCTCGGAAATCAAAACAAATTGATGATTAGAGTCAGCCGCTATAGCAACAGAAAAACAGTTAGCAGCTACTAAAAATATTAGTACGATTGAATTGAGTATTTGCAATGTTTGGCCTTTTCTAAAAATTGTTTATGTCTGCTTAGTATATGGACTCCTCCGGTTTAGCAAGACATTCCATTTTCAGATATAAGACGCGTACGTATATTCGGTTTTTAAATGGAGAAGCTATCTCCTACCCTACATGTATGCGCACCTTGATCTCTCTTCGGGTCGATGGACTCTAGGGCCTCAAAGCGGAACAGAATCTATCAAGGTGGATGGCTTTATCTAAACCTGGCTTGCTCGCTGAACTTGGTGCACACTTTTCTATTTGACTAATTTTGCTATGCCGTCGGCAATGCTTGATTGCCATAGTTGCGATTATATTCACCTCCCTTAGTTAGCAGTGCCCACGCTGTTCTGGCATTTTTATTGGCCAAAGCGACCGATGCTTTCCCATAACCCGCCCGCGACACCAAACCCAGCAACCACATATCTTTTGGCGTTTTAGGCTCTTTGACGCGATGTATGTATGCTCTCGCACCTTGAATAAGTACTGATCGTAATCGCTTGCTCGCAATCTTTTTACTTAACCCAACCATAGTCGTTCTGCCACCGCTGCTATATTGCTTGGGTGTCA
This sequence comes from Nitrosomonas sp., assembly GCA_003514765.1. Taxonomy (GTDB): domain Bacteria; phylum Pseudomonadota; class Gammaproteobacteria; order Burkholderiales; family Nitrosomonadaceae; genus Nitrosomonas. The sequence continues at coordinate 2,520 of DOOY01000126.1, forward strand.
GCCCAAGATATGCTGAAAATTCCCGGCCTGACTGGAATGCCTCACCAGAGCCTAAAGTGGCGAACAATAATACCGCGCTAATCGGGCCAACACCTTCAATAGCAGTCAATTCATGACAAGCATGATTTTGTTTAACCAACGCGTTGATCTGATCATCCAGGAATTTCAAATCTTCGCGTAACTGGCATAAGCGCTCATACATCCGTAGCAATGTTGGCCTGTACATAACTGGCAATTCATTCTCACCATCTTCGAGAATACAAGGAATGCTTTCATGCAACGCGCTAAAGCCCTGCCGAATAACAATACCAAACTCCATTAATAATCCGCGAATATGATTGGAAAGTGCTGTTCGTTCTTGTACAAGAAATTCCCTTGAACGCTGTATCGATTGCATACCTTGCTGCTCAATACTCTTTAGTGGCGCTTCTTTAATGTTGGGTCGAACAGCACATTCGGCAATCGCGAGCGCATCGTTTTTATCTGTTTTATGCCCTTGGCGAAATGGCGCAACTACCAATGCCGGAAGTATTTTGACTTGATGACCCAATGCCATCGCTTGCCGAGCCCAATAATGCGCTGAGGCCCAAGCCTCAAATGCAACCAGTGATGGTTTTTGTTTGACTAAAAAACGAGCGAATTGTGTGCGTGTAAAATCCTTATTCGT
>DOOY01000086.1 GCA_003514765.1 Nitrosomonas sp.
CCACTGATAGCACCAAAACCGGCTAAAATAAGCGCCATACAGGGTAATGCAAATGACGCGCCAAATTTGATTTTAATCGATGGGTTCAGGAGCACTGTTAATTTTTCTGCAAAGCCTTCTTTGATAGCTTTACCTTCTCTGAGAACAACCTTTCCGTCCTTAATATTCCGGTACAGTGATTCCGCAAACGCGATCTGTTCGCTAGTCGGTTTATTTCGTACGGAAATATAGCCGGTGATTTGATCGCTTTCTCGCAATGGAATTACATTGGCCTCAACCCAATAGTAGTCTCCGTTTTTACATCTGTTCTTTACAATAGCTGTCCACGGCTTTCCGGATTTTATTGTTTTCCATAAATCATCGAAAGCCTCCTCCGGCACGTCCGGATGCCGCACGATGTTATGAGGCTGACCAAGCAATTCTTCACGCGAAAAACCACTAACATAAACAAAGGCATCATTGACAAAAGTAATTCGTCCTTTTAAATCGGTTTTAGATATCAAGCCATCCGATTCTCTAAAATTTCTTAAATTTGTAGAGACAGGCAAATTTACCCGCATTATTAAATTCCTCCATTCATACTGCTAAATTTACGCGTGTTTTTTATGACAGAGGAATATTGTTTAAGGCAATTCTTCAACAACAAGCGCTACTGCACATATATACTCAAACACGAACAGTCTGTGCACCCAAATTGACAGCTTTTGATAACACTTTTCTTGCCATGTCCTGCAGTGGAATGATTTCATCTACACCCCCTGCAATCACGGCCTCCTTCGGCATGCCATAAACAACACAACTGGTTTCATCCTGTGCAAAATTATAAGCGCCGGCCTCATGCATATCTAACATCCCGAGGGCGCCATCTTTACCCATGCCAGTCATAATCACACCTATCACATTTTTTCCGGCAATTTTTGCTGCTGAACGAAAAAGAACATCGACCGATGGCCTGTGCCTGTTTACAGGTTCTCCCCGGCTTAATTCAGTCATATAATTGGCTCCGTTTCTTTTAAGCAAAAGGTGAGAATGACCCGGTGCAATGAAAGCATGCCCAGGTAATATACGTTCATCGCCTTGTGCTTCTATAACATTTATTTTGCACAACTTATTGAGACGATCTGCAAATGATTTTGTAAATGTCTCCGGCATGTGTTGGGCGATAAGAATGCCCGGGCAATTCGGTGGTAATTGTATGAGAAAATCTTTTAATGCTTCAGTGCCACCTGTCGATGCTCCAACAATAATCAATTTTTCAGTTGAGGTAATTCGCTTAGGCGACATTAAAAAAGTATCATTTCTTGTCAATATATTAGACTGCGTAGCGAAAGTATGACGTTTGATTCGAGCATGTTTAGCAATACGAAGCTTATTTGCAATTTGGTCGGAATATTCCTGCAGGCCCGATACAAGATCAATTTTAGGTTTGGCGATAAAATCAATTGCGCCTAATTCAAGCGCACGAAAAGTTATCTCTGAACCTTTGTCAGTTAAGGTGGAAATCATTAATACAGGCATTGGCCGCAAACGCATCAGCTTTTCCAAAAAATCAAGGCCATCCATTTTTGGCATCTCAACATCCAGCGTTAATACATCAGGATTCATTTCGCGTATCATTTCTCTGGCGATCAAAGGGTCGGGTGCTGTGCCAATAACTTCCATATCCGCTTGACTGTTGATGATTTCTGTTAACATTTTGCGTATTAGCGCTGAATCATCTACTATCAAAACTCGAATTTTACTCATGCTTTGCTCCGCATCGCAGGTATTAAAAATTTAGTTAAGAAAAAGTTCCACTTCACCTGCTTTGTTGGTGGATTTATTCAATTGTTTGCGATAATCTTTTTCGCGTTCCGAAATTGTGTTGTTACGAACACTTATTAGCTTCTTGACCAGAACCTTATTCGCTTTTGGAAAAAAATAAACTTTGCGGGGATAGATATCTACCAGATCTTGTGCAATTACAGGAATATTCTCAGTTTCTAGAAAGCTTAAAACAAAATCAGCATTGCGCTGGCCTACATTTGCCATGGTAAGTCCGCCTATGACATTTCCGCCACCAAAGACTTTTGCTTCCAAATTTGCGCGCCGCACACCGAGCTTTAATAGCTGGTTGATCAGAATTTCCATTGCAAAGGTGCCATAACGCGCGGAGGAGTTTAGGTACAGATCTGAACGACCGGAGCCAGTCTCAGGCAGCATGAAATGATTCATGCCACCAAAGCCGCTAAGTCTGTCGCGAATACATGCAGCAACACATGAACCAAGTACCGTAACCAAGAGCATGTCTTTTTTTGTTACATAATATTCACCAGGCAAAAGCTTTACCGCTTGGCTATTAAAATATTTATCAAAGTACAAATTGGTTGCGGTATGCTCATCAAAGATTTCAGCCATACATACTCCCGATTCCACTATTTTTTAACTGTTTCATACACAGTTTTTTCACGTAATTTAATTAAATCAGCGGCATGCTGAAAACTTTCAGAGTGACCCGCAAATAACAGTCCATCTTGAGCGAGTAATGGCACAAACTTTTTCAAAATTCTATATTGTGTCGGCTTATCAAAATAAATCATAACGTTACGACAGAAAATGGCATCAAATGGTCCTCGAATCGGCCAGTTGTCATCTAATAAATTTAATTGCCGGAAAGTAATTAAATTACGTAGTTCCGGCCTGACTTTTACTGTGCCTGCATTTATACCGTTGCCCTTTAGAAAAAATTTTTTGAGCATATCTCTCGGTAATTTTTCCAATCGCTCCAGTGAATAGATGCCCGACTGAGCTTTTAATAACACGTTGGTATCCAGATCTGTTGCCAGTATATGCACAGGTGGTGAAAATGATTTAAAAACCTGTACCACAGTCATAGCCATTGAATAGGGCTCTTCACCTGTTGAAGAAGCGCTGCACCAGAGGTGAATCTTATTTTGATTCTTACGACTTTTTACATGCTGTTCAAGTATGGGGAAGTGATGTTGCTCTCGAAAGAATGAAGTAAGGTTGGTTGTCAATGCATTGGTGAATCCTTCCCACTCTGTGGAATTTGAGCGTTCCAAAAAGTTAAGGTATTCCCTGAAAGTATTGCATCCATTAACACGGAGACGTCGGGAGAGTCGACTATACACCATATTATATTTACTGGATGAGAGCGTTATACCCGCTCGCTTATATATCAGATTCTTTACGCGCTCAAAATCGTGCGATGTGAATTCGTATTCATGTTCGTTACTGCTGTGATCCTTCGCACTGCCCGCCAGTATCTTGTTCATCAATCATCCAGTTTATTAATATATGCTGTCATTCAGATAAACCAGAATTCAATTTTTTATCGAGGTAAGCTGTATACGGCGACACGCAGTGCTTCTAAATTGTTTCATTTATTTATTTCAGTATGATGATACGAACGCGAAATTCAAATTTTGTTTGTTAAGCTGATAAGTATCTAAATAATCAATTTATTTTACTCATCTAAGTCAGGCATATTTATTGTTGAGAGCTGTTATCCGATTCTCATTTGCTATTTACAATCTTTTTATTTTTCCAATTTTGTTGATCTAATAGAACAGCAGTTGAGACAGAATCATTTCTTTTCGAAGATTCAAGCTGGGCTATTGTCGTATTGGTAGTGCGAGCAGTTTTTCCAACATTGAAAATTGAGATTGCGCTGGTTACTTCATTAGCCTGATTCTCTAGAGATTCAGCAGAAGCGGCGGCTTCTTCAACAAGTGCTGCATTTTGCTGTGTTACCTCATCCATTTGCGCGACTGCTTGATTGATTTGTTCGATACCCGAGCCTTGTTCTCGCGAAGCAGCACTGATTTCAGCCATAATCTCAGTAACATTATTTATAGAAGACAGAATCTCTTGCATGGTGTTGCCAACTTTATTCACCAACTTTGTTCCACTGTCAATTTGCAGTACAGAGTTATCAATCAGTTTCTTTATTTCTTTGGCGGCAGTCGCACTTCGTTGCGCCAGATTGCGCACTTCGGAGGCAACAACTGCAAAACCCCTTCCTTGCTCTCCCGCGCGAGCGGCTTCCACAGCTGCATTTAATGCCAAGATATTGGTTTGAAATGCAATGCCATCTATTACATTGGTAATGCCAACAATATTCTTTGAACTGTTATTAATAAGGTTCATCGTGCCCATAACATCAGTCATCATATGGCCGCCTTTGGCGGCTATTTTGCTGGCATTATCGGTGAGTTGATCGGCACGTTGAGCATTATCAACATTTTGTTTGACCGTGGAAGCTAATTCTTCCATGCTTGCAGATGTTTCCTCAAGTGATGACGCTTGCTCTTCTGTGCGTTGCGATAGATCTTGATTGCCGGCAGCAATTTCGCTAGCTGCTTGACGCACCGTTTCAGCACAGTTACGCACATCTAAAATAGTGGCCTTCAAGTTGATGCCCATTTGGTTTAATGCCTGAAATAGCTCTCTAAATTCATCGCTATACTTGGCAGAGAATTGAGCATTTAAATCTCCTGAGGCAAGAACATTCGCCAGACTAATGGCTTCCCGTAAAGGATTCAGTACACGCCGCGTGATGTCAGAGATCATAAAACCTGTAGCTAATACACCGCTGACGGACGCTATCAAAATGAAGTTATTTAACCACGGCATTGCTGCAGGCTGAGCAGCACTCCACCAACCTGCAACAGCAGCACTTAATAACAGGAGCATTGGTAAAGATAGAGCCATCGCCACACGTTTTTCAATAGTCATTCGCAACAACGATGCAACTATCCCACTAAAGCCAGTTTGGACAATGCTGCCATTTTTTATTTTCAGATTCTTTGCTGTGCCGTCAAGAATTTGTTGATAGATGGGGACTGTTTGTTCTATCACTTGCCGTGATGGTTTTGTGCGTACTGACAGATAACCGACAACATTTCCATTTTCTATCAATGGGGTGGCGTTACCAATAACCCAGTAGTAATCGCCATTTTTGCGTCGATTCTTAATTAAACCGGTCCAGGGCTTCCCGCTTTTAAGTATGTTCCATAAATCTGCGAAGGCTTCGGGTGGCATATCGGGATGCCGTACTATATTATGTGCTTTACCTAACAATTCTTCTTTCGAGAATCCACTCACTTCAATAAATTGTTGGTTGACATAAGTGATACGCCCCTTCGAATCAGTCGTCGACAATATTAATGTGTCGTCTGCAAGACTATATTCAGTATTGGTGACTGGCAGATTGACTCTCATAATCTTTATTTCCTAAAATCTTTTGAAAATTATCGCAAGTAGAGATTAAACGGGGTGCTTTCAAATTAATCTATAATGGATAAAGTCCTTCACCCGTAGCTTTGAGTAAATATGACTTTGTTATATCATCGGCAAAGCTGCGGGTAATTACATGTTAATGCTTGATTTCCTCTTAGAACTCTTCCCAGGAATCTTCGCCGCCGCCCGATACTGCTCTGCGAGGCTTTGACGAAGCCGAAATGAGCTGAGTATCTTTATCTTTGCTGGTTACAACGTGAGATGACGTTCCACGATTTGGTAATTTGGTTACAGTTGCCTGGCGGTTATTTCTTCTAACTGGTGCCGACACCACGCCACCGGACAATTTAAACAAAGATATGGCCTGAGCCAGGTTCTGTGCCTGTTCTTGCATGGATTCTGCTGCAGCCGCCGCCTCTTCAACTAAGGCAGCATTTTGTTGCGTCACTTCATCCATTTGCGTCACGGCCTGATTGACTTCTTCGATACCGGTGCTTTGCTCTTGTGATGCTGCAGAAATTTCAGCCATGATGTCTGTCACGCGTTTGACCGCATTGACAATTTCATTCATGGTGTCACCTGCTTCATCGACAAGTTTGGTACCATCTTCAACCTTGCTGACAGAATCGCTGATTAATTCTTTGATTTCCTTGGCAGCTGCAGCAGAGCGTTGTGCCAGCGTACGTACTTCGGTTGCCACAACAGCGAAGCCGCGGCCTTGTTCGCCCGCGCGCGCCGCTTCAACAGCTGCATTCAATGCCAGAATATTCGTCTGAAATGCAATGCCGTCAATAACACTGATAATATCAACGATTTTCTTGGAGCTGTCATTGATTGCGCTCATGGTTTGTACTACTTGCCCAACCACGGCGCCGCCTTTTACCGCAACTTCGGATGCGCCCGAAGCCAATTGATTGGCCTGGCGTGCATTATCAGCATTCTGCCTGACGGTAGAAGTTAATTC
>DOOY01000291.1 GCA_003514765.1 Nitrosomonas sp.
CCGTTTTTTCAGTGATGCAGTAAATATGAGAGAACTGCTTGATGTTTACGAAATATAGTGGAAAGACAGTGTTGATTAACAAGGTATGATTGGAGGGCTTAGTAAGCGGGCTGTTGTTTATTTCTTTGGTTAAAGATTTTGGATGTGAATAAGCAGTCAGAAATGAGGACATTATAAAAGATCAAAGTAGAATTTTCATGATCTGAACAAGGTTTTTTGCTCGGTATAAAATAAAAAATCCACTTTATAAACAGGGGAATATTGTTATAAAAATCATGATTTTCCCTTGTTAGAGGGGTTGTGGCGTGCTAGAATTTCTTTTCAAATTTGTAGTATGTGAGCGTTATCCTGAACTAAGAAATATAAGTCTCGGATAACAATAAAATTCGGCCAAGTTAAAGTAATTATCGTCGATTGTAGTGTGGTTATTTTTTTACAAGATGAGATTCTGGTACAGCACTTTCGAGCGTTGACTGAGCAGAGAAACGCTCAGGTTTGTAAAAAATGGCTTTGCCTGAAATCAACAATTAGTAATAATCATGTGGGGGAAAATATGAGAAGTAAATCAGTAGCAACCCTGGCGGGAGTGTCCGCTCTTGCTTTGTATTCGAGCATGGCGGTGGGGTCTAAATACAACTTTCCCGAGCCGCAGAGTGTGATTGCGCAGGAAATTTATGATCAACATATTGTGTTGCTGTGGATTTGTCTGGCGATCTTCATTGCTGTGTTCGGTGTCATGTTTTATTCTGTTTTAAAGCATCGCAAATCATTGGGCTATAAAGCAGCTAATTTTCATCATAGCACCACTGCTGAGGTAATCTGGACAATTATTCCATGTTTGATTCTTATTGTAATGGCTTGGCCGGCAACCAAAACTGTTATTGCGATGAAAGACACTTCCAGCCCGGATATGACCATCAAAGCAACAGGTTATCAATGGATGTGGGGTTATGACTACCTGCAGGGTGAGGGCGAAGGCATCAGTTTTTACAGCAAATTATCTACGCCAAGAGATCAGTTGTATAACAAGGCACCAAAAGGTGAGAACTATCTTCTGGAAGTAGATAATCATGTGGTTGTGCCGGTTGGTAAAAAGGTCCGTATGATCCTGACGGCAAATGATGTGATTCATGCTTGGTGGGTGCCCGCGTTGGGTGTCAAGCAGGATGCAATTCCCGGGTTCATTCGTGATTCATGGTTTACAGCGGATAAGCCAGGGATATACCGTGGGCAGTGTGCGGAATTGTGCGGTAAGGATCATGGATATATGCCGATCGTCGTGGAGGTTCTGGAAGAAGAAGCATATACTCAATGGGTTGCTGAAAAATTGGCTGGAACAGCGGATGCTGTAAATCTGGCTTCAGCGAATACTGATAAGGTAGCCGAAGTCAATGAGACGGTTGAGGCTGCTGATGAAGAAATTTCAGAAAATAATTAAGAGGAGATAACTTATGGCAGCAGTACATGGTGATGTGCATGGTCACGGTCACGATGACCACCATCCAACTGGCATAATGCGCTGGATTACAACAACCAATCACAAAGATATTGGAACAATGTATTTGTGGTTCAGCTTGGCGATGTTTTTTACCGGTGGTTTTTTGGCAATGGGAATCCGGGCGGAATTGTTTCAGCCGGGTATCCAGATTTTAGAGCCTGAACTTTTTAATGCATTTACAACTTTACATGGCTTGATTATGGTGTTTGGCGCCATTATGCCCGCATTTGTAGGTTTTGCTAACTGGCAGGTGCCGATGATGATTGGTGCGCCGGATATGGCGTTTGCGCGCATGAATAACTGGAGTTTCTGGTTATTGCCCGTGGCGGCGTCATTACTGATTGCTTCCTTCTTCGTTCCGGGTGGAGCGGCTGCAGGTGGTTGGACGTTCTATCCACCGCTGTCTACGCAAGGTGGCTTAGGAGTTGATATGATGATTTTTGCAATCCATATTCTGGGCGCTTCTTCGATAATGGGTTCAATCAATATCATCACCACCATTTTGAATATGCGCGCACCGGGCATGACCCTGATGAAAATGCCTATGTTTGTTTGGACCTGGTTGATTACCGCGTATTTGCTGGTCTTGGTAATGCCTGTGCTTGCGGGCGTGGTGACCATGTTGCTGACAGATCGTCATTTTGGTACAAGCTTCTTTAATGCAGCTGGTGGTGGTGATCCCGTAATGTTCCAGCATATTTTCTGGTTCTTCGGACATCCTGAAGTCTATATCATGATCTTGCCGGCTTTTGGTATCGTCTCTGAGATTATTCCTACGTTTTCACGTAAACCACTGTTTGGTTATGCATCCATGGTTTATGCGACAGCTTCGATTGCAATTTTGTCCTGTGTAGTTTGGGCGCATCACATGTTTACATCAGGGATGCCAACAGTAGGTCAGTTGTTCTTCATGTATGCGACAATGTTAATCGCAGTACCGACGGCGGTGAAGGTGTTTAACTGGACTGCTACAATGTGGCGCGGTTCGATGACATTTGAAACACCGATGCTGTTTGCAATTGGTTTTATTTTTCTGTTCGTGATCGGCGGTTTTAGTGGTGTGATTTGTGCGATTGTGCCAATCGATATTCAAGTACAAGATACCTATTATGTAATTGCGCATTTTCATTACGTGCTGGTGTCTGGTGCGCTATTTTCATTGTTTGCAGGTGCCTATTACTGGCTTCCAAAATGGACAGGTCATATGTATGACGAAACACTGGGTAAATGGCACTTCTGGTTATCCATGATCTTCTTTAACGTCACATTCTTTGTTCAGCATTTCTTAGGCTTGGCAGGAATGCCGCGCAGAATCCCTGATTATGCGCTGCAGTTTGCTGATTTCAACATGGTTTCAAGTCTCGGTGCCTTTGGTTTTGGATTAAGCCAGCTATTGTTCGTCTATATTGTAATCAAATGCATACGTAATAAAGAACCAGCTCCTGAGAAACCTTGGGATGGTGCGGCGACACTGGAATGGACCCATTTGCCAACACCGGCTCCATACCATAGTTTCGAGAAGCCACCAGTCGTTCAATAAAACGGAAGAGATAGTATGTCAGATGAAACAGATTTGAAACGCAAGAAACTGAAGACAGCAATGGTTTTATTAATTATAGTTATTGCGATTTATATTGGCGCATTCTTTTATCAAGATGTTTAGCTATTTAGCATAGATAGAAATGTGCAACACTAGGCTGATAGTCTTTACAGTGTAAGTGGTTTATAGTCTGTGGATTTCGACTGTAGCGATTATTAATAGGTGAAAAGTAAAATGGTTAGCGAAAAAAAGACTTTAAACAATCTGACAATGATGAAGAAGTTGTTGATCTTCTCAGTTGTTATGTTTGTATTTGGTTACGCGATGGTGCCATTCTACGAAAAATTCTGTGAGGTAACGGGTATTAATAATCTGCTGCAGCCGGATAAGCTGGTAAAAGATATGGAGGTTGATACGGAACGCTGGGTGACCATTGAATTTGATGCTAATACAAGGGGACTACCTTGGGATTTCAAACCAATGCAGCGCAGCGTTCGTATCCATCCGGGAGAACCAGTGGAAGTGATGTATGAAATAACCAATAACTCGAATCGTGAAATTAACGGACAGGCTATACCGAGTTATAGTCCACGTTTTTTAGATAAGCATCTGCGAAAATTCGAATGTTTTTGCTTTACGAAGCAGGTATTAAAGCCAAATGAAGTCAGGCAGATGCCGGTACAATTTGTAATTGAGCCCAGTCTACCTCAAGAACTTCATACGGTAACAATTTCATATACATTTTTTGAACTGCTTGCCGGGACACCTGCAATCAGTGAAAAATAGGGATTTTGAAATGGGTAAAAATGGAAAAACTCCGGCAACAACTATCATTCAAGTAGCTAAGGCAGTTATGTCAGCCTTTATAGGTATTCGAAAAAAAAGTGATCTTGAAAATGATGCCGCGAACTTGAAACCAGCGCAGGTGATTATTGGAGGACTTGTCGGTGCAATGCTTTTTGTAGTCAGTATTTTGTTACTTGTCAAAATAATTGTTAACTAGAATTGAAATATAATAAGTAGGAGGATAAGAATGAGTCAGGAATCGGGTCACTATTATGTACCAGCCCCGTCGACATATCCGATTATCGGATCATCAGCGTTGCTGTTCTTGGGTTTTGGTGCGGCATTATCAATGAATAGAATTGAACTTGGCTACGGTATGCTGGCCATTGGTTTTGCAATTTTATTCTATATGTGTTTTCGCTGGTTCGGTACAGTAGCAGCAGAAAGTGAAAGTGGTAAATATGGCATGGATGTGGATAAATCATTTCGCTGGGGAATGACATGGTTCATATTTTCAGAAGTCATGTTTTTTGCAGCTTTTTTCGGCGCACTGTTCTACATGCGTAACCTCTCAATACCCTGGCTGGCGGAAGAAAGTGAGGTTCTGGGGCAGGCTTTCTGGGGTGCTTATGAAGGTGGCTGGCCTACAACGGGACCCGGAGAGTTTGAAGAATACACTGCAATGGGCCCATGGGGGTTGCCTGCGATCAATACACTGATATTGTTAACTTCAGGTGTCACGATTACTTATGCGCACTGGGCGTTGAAGGAAAATCGTCGTGATGCGCTGAAAAAATGGATGCTGGCAACCATTTTCCTTGGCGCATTGTTTCTGGGCTTGCAAGGTTACGAATATGTGCATGCCTATCAAGATTTGAACCTGAAACTGGATACCGGTGCATATGGTTCAACCTTCTTCATGCTGACAGGTTTTCATGGATTCCATGTAACACTGGGCACGATCATGCTAATCGTAATTTATTTCCGTTGTGCAGCAGGGCATTTTACGCCAGAGAAACACTTTGGGTTTGAAGGCGTCGCTTGGTATTGGCACTTTGTTGACGTGGTTTGGTTGGGTCTTTTTATTTTCGTATACTTGTTATAACGAAATAAAAAGTGTTCTTATAAGAAAGATTCCGGCTTTTACATTGCAGCAAGTGCAAGTGGTTTATCATTTGATACTGACTCGAGTAAAAGACGGAATCTTTTGTTTTAAAAAGTGCAATCACAATGAATAATACTCTGGCTACAGCAAAAAACAGCAACGTATTATGACTTTGGCAGGTTTTCAATTTAAGCCTAAGTTATGGGCTGTAGCGGTTACTATCTGTATGGTATGGGTTTTTCTGGAGCTGGGTAAGTGGCAATTGTCACGTGCAGATCAAAGGAATTCCCGTCAGGAACAGCTTGAACAATTGTCGCGCGAACCTGTGGTGACTGTCCCGGGCAGTTTGATTAAATTAGAAGATTTTCTGTATCGACAAGTCGAGGCGAGAGGAAGATACCGGCCTGAATATACGGTTTTTCTGGATAATAAGACTTATAAGGGCCGTGCAGGTTATCACGTACTCACGCCGTTGCAAATCGCTCATAGTGATTTGCATGTCATCATTAACAGAGGTTGGGTGCCGGTTGGTTATGATCGGTCTATTCTTCCTGAAATACCGACTGTTACTGACGAAACGCTTGTTATGGGTACCGTTGTTTCCCCTGAATTAAAAATGCTTGAATTATCAGATCATGCGGCATCAGGAACCGTGTGGGATAGCTTTAATTTAGAACGTTATAGCGAAATGACGAATTTTAACCTGCAGCCGATTATGATTTTACAGAACAGTAAGGCAGAAGACGGTTTGATTCGTGATTGGGTTAGGCCGGATTCAGGTGCCTCAAAGAATATAGGATATGCAATTCAATGGTTTACCCTTGCTATAACAACAATCATTATTTTCCTGGTGTTGAATGTCAAACGAAGTAAATAAAAAATCCAACAGGCGTAAGCTGATCTTATTGCTGCTGTTGTTGCTAACCCCAGTTGTAATTTCATATACCCTTTTTTTTACGGGTTATCGTCCCGGTAGCATTAACTATGGCGAAATTTTAGATGTACAAAAATTATCAGGTTCGGGTGTGACTCAAAAAACCAATATTATTTTAAGGATAAAAGACTTGCATGGTAAATGGGTCATGTTAACGATTGATTCCGGTCAGTGTGATGAAGCCTGCCAGTCAAAACTCTACTATATGCGTCAGGTCCGTACAATGCAGAACAAAGAAATGCATCGGATAGAACGCTTGTGGCTGGTAGATGATAATGTCCCCGTTGAAGACGAATTATGGGACGAATATGATGGCACTATTATTGTCAATGCGCGCGCGAGTGAGTTGCTTGATCTGATACCAACCAGGGAAATACAACGTAATCATATTTATTTAATTGATCCGCTTGGAAACTTGATGATGCGCTTTCCTGAAAATCTCGAACCTAAAAAAATGAGCGAAGATATTAAGCGGTTATTACATGTATCTCAATTAGAACACTGATTAAATTTTATCAAAACGGATTATCAATCCGGGTAATTAACTACTTGAATTGAATGCAATTCATAAAAGAATGTAGGAGATAAATAAAATGGCAACGAGTTTAGTATGGCATGAAACAGCATCACGCATAAACCAGTTTTATCGATTAACAAAACCAAGAGTTGTTTCATTGATCGTATTTACTGCGGTTATTGGGATGTTTCTTTCTGTGCCGGGTGCTGTGCCCTTTGATGTTTTGTTTTTTGGCACTTTAGGCATTGCATTGGTTGCGGGTGCGGCAGCTGCGCTGAATTGTCTGGTTGAACAAAAAATGGATGCTGTCATGGCCAGAACAAAAGGCCGGCCACTACCGCAAGGTAAGGTGAATGTTCCAGAAACCACATTGTTCTTGCTACTTATCGGCGGGTTTGGTCTGTTTATCCTTTATGAATGGGTCAATCCACTGACAATGTGGCTGACGTTAGGTACTTTTGTAGGCTATGCCATTATCTATACTGTCATTTTAAAACCACTGACACCGCAAAACATAGTAATAGGCGGTGCTTCTGGAGCGATGCCGCCGGTACTGGGTTGGACGGCTGTGACAGGTGAGATTACTGCAGATGCTTTATTGTTATTTTTGATTATTTTCGCGTGGACACCGCCTCATTTCTGGGCATTGGCGCTGTATCGTAAAAAAGAATACGCTTCCATTGGAATGCCGATGCTACCCGTGACTCACGGTGATCAGTTTACAAAGTTACATGTACTACTGTATACAATTATCCTGTGCATCATCACGGTATTTCCATATCTGACCCAAATGAGCGGATTAATTTATATGGTGAGTGCGGTTGTTTTGAATGCAGTGTTTATGTATTACGCGATTGAGATATATCGTAATTACAGTGACCAGCTGGCAAGAAAAGCATTTCGTTATTCGATTTTATATCTTGCGTTGCTGTTTGTGGCATTATTGGTAGATCATTATTTTTATTTCTAAGATTATGATTTAAAATGTTTTGTAACTGAATAATCAAAGCCCGGTATAAGAATCGTTATGCCGGGCTTTAGTTTATGGGGCACCACAATTTTTCAGTGATATCTACATTACAGGGAGTGCTGTGAATGGCAGGGAAAGGCTCTGGCGGTAACGTGCTTGCTGCAATATGCAGTTTCCTTATACCGGGTTTAGGTCAGCTGGTGCAGGGGCGGGCTTTACCAGCATTGTTATTCTTTCTCGTTGTCAGTGCAAATTACTTTTTTGCTGTGTTGATTATACCGGCAGTCATCGGAGGTATTATTCATTTATGGTCGATTCTTGATGCCGCAAGGTTTAGAGAGCATAGTTAACTTATAGTTTTAGCTAAGCGATTCGTTTGATTCCTGTATAGCCATTTGTATTACTTGAAATAGCAGGCGGTAACTTTTAGGTGGTTTACCACTTTCTTTTTCCTTAAGCGTATTCCTTGTCAGCAATCGAATCTGCTTGATATCTGCAGTTGGATATTGCCTGATGAACTCGGTTAAAGCTTCTGTATCACTCAATAGCCGTTCACGCCAGCGCTCTGTCTGATGCAGTTGAGCCGTTTGCTGCAAGGGAATCTGTTGCCAGGCGTTCAGTTTTTCCTGAATCGGCAACACATCAATTTTACGCATTAATTTTCCGATATATTGCATCTGGCGTTCACGTGCCCCAT
>DOOY01000157.1 GCA_003514765.1 Nitrosomonas sp.
GCCAATGGCATTTTGCATGTTTCGGCGAAAGATAAAGCAACAGGTAAGGAAAACAAAATAAAAATCCAGGCCAGTTCAGGTTTGTCGGATGAAGAAGTCGAACGCATGGTAAAAGATGCAGAAGCGCATGCGGAAGAAGACCACAAAATCCTGGAACTGGTTTCCAGCCGTAACCAGTGTGATGCAATCATTCATTCTGTGAAAAAATCACTGAGTGAGCATGGCGATCAATTGGATGAAGAAGAGAAATCCAAAATCGAGGCGGCATTGAAAGATGCTGAAGAAGCGCTGAAATCAGACAGCAAAGAAGAAATTGACGCTAAAACGCAGGCGCTGACTGAAGCTTCGCATAAACTGGCTGAAAAAATGTATCAGAATCAGGATCAGCAATCACAGCATGCCCAGCCTGGCGCTGACGCATCGTCCACAAAAGATAGCGAGAAATCTGTGGAAGGCGAAGTGGTTGATGCCGAGTTCGAAGAAGTTAAAGACAAAAAATAAATACTGTTAACATCTGCCAAACGCAGAGCACGAAAAAAGAGATAAGCATTCTTTTTTCGTGCTCTGCGTTTTGGTATTTGTTCAAAACAGTAACGAATTCAGAGAAAAGTAAGTAACAGATTACATATATGTTTGCAGGAATTAAAAATGGCTAAGCGCGATTATTATGAAATACTCGGTCTCAATCGTGATGCCGATGACAGTACAATCAAAAAAGCCTATCGTAAGCTGGCGATGAAACATCACCCAGACCGGAACTCGGGTAATTCCCACTCAGAAGAGTTATTCAAAGAAGCCAAGGAAGCTTACGAAGTATTATCCGATCCGAATAAACGTGCCGCCTATGATCAATTCGGCCATGCCGGTGTAGATGCCAGTGCAGCAGGTGCCGGAGCGGGTGGCGCCCAGGGGTTTGCTGATGCATTTGGTGATATTTTTGGCGACATTTTTGGCGGGCGTGGTGGCCGATCGAATGTGCACAGAGGCTCCGATCTGCGCTACAGTCTGGAGATTTCGCTGGAGCAGGCCGCCCACGGAACCGAGACAAAAATCCGTATCCCTACGATGGATCAATGTGATACCTGTCATGGTGATGGCAGTAAACCGGGCAGTAAACCTCAAACCTGTCCAACCTGTCATGGTCATGGTCAGGTCAGGATGCAACAGGGTTTTTTCTCGATTCAACAAACCTGCCCAAAATGTCATGGCAATGGCAAGATTATTACCGATCCATGTGGCACATGTCATGGCGCAGGGCGGGTGAAACGGCATAAAACGCTGAATGT
This sequence comes from Nitrosomonas sp., assembly GCA_003514765.1. Taxonomy (GTDB): domain Bacteria; phylum Pseudomonadota; class Gammaproteobacteria; order Burkholderiales; family Nitrosomonadaceae; genus Nitrosomonas. The sequence goes on from DOOY01000157.1 coordinate 1,287, forward strand.
AAAAATTCCCCTGGGTGTTGATGATGGCGATCGTATCCGTATTGCCGGAGAAGGAGAGGCGGGAACAAACGGCGGTCCGCCGGGAGATCTTTATGTTGTAATACATTTGGCGTCGCATTCTGTTTTTCATCGTGATGGCGATCATCTGCATTGTGAAATACCGATCAGTTTTACCACTGCGGCATTGGGTGGAGAAATCGAAGTGCCGACTCTGGAAGGGCACGCTAAAATCAAAGTACCGTCAGAAACGCAAACAGGTAAAATTTTCCGCTTGCGAGGCAAGGGTATAAAAGGTGTCCGCAGCCATAGCAAGGGTGATCTACTATGTCATGTGATTGTAGAGACGCCCGTAAAATTGACTGCACGCCAAAAAGAATTACTTGAAGAACTTGAAGTTATCAGCCAGAAAGACGGCTCCCGCCACAGTCCCCGTGCTAAATCATGGATGGATAAAGCGCGCGAGTTCTTTTCAGAATAGGAGGCTACGGCTAAATTGCCGCCGGAATCTGACTGAATTTCGCGCGGTATGGGCATTTCGGTATTGTCATGATAGCTTAAGATGTTGTAGCGCAAACTTTCGACAGCCTTGTAAGTTATTTCTATTCAATCTGATCTTGGTCTCATTGCTCTATTGCATGGCTTATTGTGGTCTGGCAGGGGCCGGTGTTTGGCTATATGGATCAACGATCAATCAGGCAGCATAGTGGGCGATGCTATCAAACAACCGGGCGACAATGATAGTGCGGGTGTTATTCATACGGGAGAAGGCAATGTCACGATTACGAAGCCTGCTGGGCCATAGCATTCTGATCTCATCATTAGGCATCGTCAGCCCGTTGTGTCATAGCGAGATGCCGAGTGATAACATTGAGCAGATTGTCGATCAAGACCCTGCCGGTGTTGTGCACACTGGTACTGGTAATGTGCGTATTGGCCTTACCCTGCAACAATACGAGGCAGGATTGAAACGCCGGGAGAAAGAGGTGGAAATACGCTATATTAAAGCGCATGCGAGTGATCAACGACACCTGGAAGCTCAGTTGTATGCCATCCAAAACCATTTACAGGACACCCAAAAAAGTTACCGGGAGCACATTGAAGATTTAAGAAAACGCATTGCGCAGTTGGAGTCAATCCGGGGGCAGCTATCCGATGAATTACTGAATCAAGCCCAGCAAGCATTGGCCGACGGCGACACCCAGCAGGTCGATCGATTATTACACCAGATGGAGTCTCAATCAGCAAGCGCTAAGAACGTTACCGCAGCAGCAAACTATCAACGCTGTCAGATCGCCAGGGATGAGATACGTTATCGTCAGGCATTCACGTTGTGCCAGCAGGCCGTGCAATTAGAACCTGACAAAATTGATTATCTGTCAGACGTGGCGGATCTGGCGCATACGCTGGGCGAGTATGAAAAGGCAGTTACGTTTTATGAGCACGTGCTTGATAAAATCCTCAAAACATATGGGGAAGATCATGCCGATGTGGCGATTAGCCGCAATAATTTGGGTACTGCCTGGGATGCTCTGGGCGAGTATAAAAAAGCCATTGGCTATTATGAGCAGGCACTGGCCAGTGATATTAAAACCTACGGGGAGCATCATCCTGATGTGGCGGTTGACCGCAACAATCTGGGAATGGCGTGGTTTGCACTGGGCGAGTATAACAAGGCCATTGTCTATTTGGAGCAGGCACTGGCCAGTGACATCAAAACTTACGGGGAGCATCATCTCCAAGTAGCGACTTACCACAATAATCTGGCTGGAGCCTGGCGTGCGTTGGGCGACTATAAAAAATCCCATGACTACCTGGATCAGGCGCTAAAGATTTTTGAGAAAGTTTTAGGAGAGAATCACCCTAATACAAGAGGCGTCCGTGCAAATTACCAGCAATTGCAGTCGGATATCCAGGGTCAGGAAAATGAATCCGGTGCACCAGAATAATCAAGAAAATATAAAATGAATAAGCTTTCTGTTATTCAGCACGGCCGATCGCTTACGGCTTATAGATACTTCTTATTAGAAATATGGTTGGCTTAAGCCAGAATCGAGCCTGCCGGCTTTAGCCGGTAGTAGTTCAGTTTAATCCGTTGCATCTTCAATCTTATCACCAGCATTTTCAACAGCATCACTAACCGCGTCTTGGGTGTTTTCTATACCCCTGTCTATATTCTCACCTGCCTGCTCGGCAGGGCCTTCTTGATCTGCACAGCCTGCAAATATCAGGGACGACAATATCAGATAAATTGATAAAATTACTTTGTTCATGTAATGCACCTCATATGAGTCAAATTACTTGTTTGGTTGACGCTAAATTTGTTATAGGACACAGCTTGATTCTAAATTGATAGTTACCGAAAACAAAGCTATCAATTTAGAATCAATTCGATTATAAGTCTGAGCTGAATGCATTGTAAATATGCGATCAATAACCATCCCTGATTTCATCCGCCCGATCTTCCATTCTGTCAGCTTTATCTTCCACTGAGTCTCTTAGCTGATCCGCCCGGTCTTCCAGTCTATCAGCTTGATTTTCACGCATTTCTTCAGCCGCCTCTTTTGCATCTTCATCTGCTTCTCTTATCTGGTCGGCTTTATCTTCCAGTCTGTCAGCACGCGTTTCTGCATCATCCATTCTTTGGATAGCGCTTTGCGAATAGCTATTGGGTGCAACGATAATAAATAGAAAAGCGCTTAAAGCCAAAATTGTTTTTGTTAACTTATTCATAATGGTCTCTCCGTTTGATTATAAGAATTACTTCATTTAAACATTTTTACCAAAATCATCAACTTGTTTTTCAGCATCTTCTTTTGCAATGCCATACCTTTCCTGAATTCTGCCAACTAATTCTTCACGTTTTCCTTCAATAATGTCCAGATCATCGTTGGTCAACTCACCCCATTGCTGCTGTGCTTTACCTTTGATCTGCGTCCAATTACCTTTAATTTGATCCCAGTTCATAATGAATGCTCCTTTTTAATTAAAATTGAAATAAATCGTTTAAAACGATGCTTCTAACTA
>DOOY01000314.1 GCA_003514765.1 Nitrosomonas sp.
CGAGGATGATGATTATTAAATTATCATCATAAAATGGTAAAACTCTGAAGCCTATATCACGGACTTCGGAGTTTTGCGTTTGTAATGTTTTAAATAAAAATCGCCTGCATAGTTGCGAAAAAATTATAATAAAAATGCTGCCATTTTGTGGTGGTGTCTTTTGCCTTCGTATTCATATTCATTCTAATTTATACATTGTGACGTTAGTTGGTTGTTCGTATATAGCTCTCCTTTCCAATGACAAAATGTTTCAACCTATAATAATTAATTCTTGTGTCAAAAGAGTTGCATAAAAAAAAGAATTATGTAGGTAGGCTAGGATATAGCTATCGACGTAATCTGCATGAACGGTTTATCGAATCGATTTTATTTTTGTCTGCGTTACTTTCCGTTTTCATCATGCTTGCAATAATCGTGATGTTAGTGAAAGAATCGGTTGTTTTTTTTCAGCATGTTTCCATTTGGGAGTTCCTCACTGATACTCAATGGACGCCTTTGTTTGATGATGCGCATTATGGGATATTACCGCTTGTAGCAGGTACGGTAGTAAGTTCAATGGTTGCGCTATTAGTAGCACTTCCACTTGGAACCATTATTGCAATATATCTTTCCGAATTTGCACCTTTCGCAGTACGCGAAGTTGCAAAGCCGTTTCTGGAGTTACTGGGTGGTGTTCCTACTGTTGTTTACGGTTATTTCGCACTACTTTTTGTAACGCCATTGCTTCAAGTGATTTTTCCAGAGTTGCCAGGTTTTAGCTTGCTGTCGGCTGGCTTGGTAATGGGAATAATGATCATTCCTTATGTCAGTTCAATGACCGAAGATGCGATGCGTGCGGTGCCTATGCACTTGCGAGAAGGTTCATATGCAATGGGTGCGACGCGTTTTCAGACTGCTATTCGCGTTGTGGCGCCAGCGGCATTTTCAGGTATTGCTGCTGCATATATATTGGGTATTTCACGCGCAGTTGGGGAGACGATGGTAGTAGCAATTGCAGCGGGTATGCAGCCCAATCTTACGTGGAATCCAATGGAGCCAGCGGCAACGATCACAGCATATATCGTGCAAGTCAGTCTGGGCGATTTGCCACATGGAAGTATCGGTTATCAAACGATTTTTGCGGCTGGCTTAACTTTGTTACTCATGACGCTAGTGTTTAATATTATTGGACATCTGTTGCGTAAGCGTTATCGCGAAATATACTAAAATTAAATTGATTCTTCTTAAGTAACGAACCATGAGAAATGTAAATAATCTGGATGAGTTAAGAAAAATAATCGGGCGCCATAAACGCTGGGATATATTATTTATGATTACCGGCATCATTGCATTAATGATAGCCATCCTGACTTTTATTGCATTATTTACTCAGATGTTAATAGATGGTATGCCGCGATTGTCATGGGATTTTTTTACATCTTTTCCATCTCGGCGTCCGGAAGCCGCGGGTATATTGTCAGCGTGGGTTGGCACAACGTTAGTCATGTTGGTAACTGCCGCATCGGCAGTTCCGCTGGGTGTAGGTGCGGGTGTTTATCTTGAAGAATATGCGCCTAAGAATTTTTTTACTGAAATTATAGAAATAAATGTGACAAACTTGGCCGGTGTGCCATCGATAATTTATGGTTTGCTTGCTTTAGGCTTATTTGTTTATCAATTGGGTTTTGGCCAAAGCATTCTGGCGGCTGGATTGGCATTAGCATTATTGATTCTGCCGGTGGTAATTGTGGCGACTCGTGAAGCGATTAGGGCAATACCTGTTGCAATCCGCGAAGGTGCCTATGCCTTAGGGGCAACCAAATGGCAGACTGTATCGGATCATTTATTACCTTATTCTGCAGCTGGAATACTGACAGGCATCATAATTGGTCTGGCACGTGCAATTGGTGAGACTGCGCCGATTATCACTATTGGCGCATTAACTTTTATAGCTTTTCTACCACCGTCTCCTGTGACAAATGAGTTTCCATATATATCGTTTGAATGGTTAACAGCTCCCTTTACAGTGATGCCTATACAAATGTTTAACTGGGTTTCTAGACCGGAAGAAGCCTTTCAACTGAACGCTGCAGCAGCAGGGTTGGTATTGGTTGTGATGACACTTGCGATGAATGGGCTGGCAATTTATTTACGTTATCGCATGCGTAAGAATATTAAATGGTAGAGAAATGCAAAATAGTACGGAATCGAGTCAGTACAAGTCAATAGTAAAGAATCTGAGCTTTTATTATGGTACTTTTAATGCTTTGAAAAACATCGATATGATGTTACATGATAAAAAAATTACAGCACTTATCGGGCCCTCTGGGTGTGGGAAGTCAACATTTTTGCGATGCTTTAATCGTATGCATGATTTGTATCCTGGTAATCGGTATGAAGGTGAAATTACACTTTATCCGGATAATGTCAATATTCTGTTGCCGAAAGTTGATCCGATAGAAGTGCGGATGCGAATCAGCATGGTTTTTCAAAAACCTAATCCATTTCCAAAATCAATTTATGAGAATGTGGCATATGGATTAAGGGTTAGGGGCATCAAACAACGCGCAATATTGGATGAAAATATTGAAGATGCTTTGCGTAACGCGGCACTTTGGGATGAAGTAAAAGATCGTTTGAATGACTTGGCGTTCAATCTTTCTGGTGGACAGCAACAGCGGCTATGTATAGCGCGTGCATTGGCAACAGATCCTGAAATTTTATTATTTGATGAACCAACTTCGGCTCTGGATCCAATTGCGACGGCAAGTATCGAAGAACTGATTGCAGATCTTAAACATAAAGTTACAATTTTGATCGTGACACATAATATGCAGCAAGCAGCGCGCGTTTCTGACTATACCGCGTATATGTATCTTGGTGAATTGATCGAGTTTGATGAAACCGATACAATTTTTATCAAGCCAAAGAATAAAAAAACAGAAGATTACATTACGGGTCGTTTTGGTTAATTTTGATAGATTCTCAATTGGCATCTAGATTTAATAAACTGCTCATCATTGATCCAGTCCGCATCCTTATGTTACCTATCATTGTAAAATGTAACTATTTGACTTTTAGAAGTCTTTTGTAAACCTTCTAGTTTCAATAAAGTGCCAGCGAAATGTAATAACATTGACTAGTTAGTCAATCACGGGTAGCATCGCCCCTTTTGAGAAAGCGAGGAATTTAAAAAATGCGAAAAAGACTGGTGGCTGGTAACTGGAAAATGCATGGTAACCTCCAAGAAAATAGCGCGCTATTAAACGCGTTGGTTACGGGTATTCCGGTTCTGGGAAATGACGCCAGTTGCGCTATTTGTGTTCCATATCCTTACTTGGCTTCAGTGCAATCCAAATTGCAGGATACGGACATCAAATGGGGAGCACAAAATGTCAGTCAATATGAAAAAGGCGCTTATACAGGTGAAGTGTCTGCTTCCATGTTAAATGATTTCAATTGTACCTATGCAATCGTTGGGCACTCTGAAAGAAGAATGCTCTTTGGAGAAAGCAGTCAGGTTGTCGCCGAGAAATATGTTACTGCACAACAGGCTGGGTTGGTGCCGATTTTATGTGTTGGTGAAACATTTGAGCAACGTGATTCGGCTATAACTGAACAGGTAATAGATGAACAACTAAAAGCAGTTACAACGTTAGCAGGCGTCAATTCACTGGTCAAAGCAGTAGTTGCATACGAACCTGTTTGGGCAATTGGGACAGGTAAAACAGCTACGCCTCAGCAGGCGCAAGAGATACATCATTTTATAAGGCAGGGCATTGCTTCACAGGATGCAGAAATTGCTGCTGGTTTAACTGTTTTGTATGGTGGAAGCGTGAAAGCAAGTAATGCGGCAGAATTATTTGCTATGGCTGATATTGATGGTGGGCTAATAGGTGGCGCGTCGCTAATTGCTGATGATTTTATTGCGATTTGTAAGGCGATACGAAGTTAAATTTATTGGAGTTACACGTTGGAAACCTTGGTTTGGTATATACATGTTATATTAGCAGTAGTTTTAATCGTCCTGATATTATTGCAACATGGCAAGGGTGCGGATATGGGTGCTGCATTTGGCAGCGGATCTGCAGGTAGTTTGTTTGGTGCAAGTGGGTCAGCTACTTTTTTAAGTAGAACGACAGGAATCGTTGCTGCAATGTTTTTTATAACCAGCATGAGTTTGACTTATCTTACGATGAATCAGGTAGAGGATCTGGGTGTAATGAGCTTGATGGACGAAGCTGAAGAAACACAAAACACGACAGCGCCAGATCAGCAGGATTTAAAGACAGATGCTGATGAAATAATTTTTCCGAATATTTCTGACACAGAGGGTGCGTCATCAATAGCAGATCAAATACCAGATTAAAGGAATGCTGAAAAGAAATTTTTTTAGTCGTTGGCAATAAACATTCGTAGTATGAGCGCCGACGTGGTGGAATTGGTAGACACGCCGTCTTGAGGGGGCGGTGGCGAAAGCTGTGCGAGTTCGACTCTCGCCGTCGGCACCATATGTGAATTTCTCCATTCATTTCATGTCAAAGCTGTTTCTTTGGGTGGTTAACGTACAAAGTAAATATATTTATGCTTGAAAATTATTTTCCTATCTTATTATTTTTGGTAGTTGGTTTTGTGGTAGGTGCTGGATGCATGATTGGTGGCTGGTTGATGGCGCCTAATCGCCCAGACAAAGAAAAACTGTCTCCATATGAGTGTGGTTTTGAAGCTTTTGAAGATGCACGTATGAAATTTGATGTGCGTTACTACCTTGTTGCAATTTTGTTTATTCTATTTGATTTGGAAATAGCGTTTCTGTTTCCATGGGCAATCGTGCTTGATGAAATAGGGTTGTTTGGTTTTGTTGCGATGATGATATTCCTTGGTATTCTGATAGTTGGTTTCATTTACGAATGGGTGCGCGGCGCATTGGAGTGGGATTAGAGTTATGAGTATTGAAGGTGCTTTAGAGAAGGGGTTCATTACAACCAGTTTGGATTCTGTTATTAACTGGGGACGGACAGGGTCTATGTGGCCGATGACGTTTGGTTTGGCCTGTTGTGCGGTAGAGATGATGCAAACAGGCGCTTCAAGATATGATCTTGATCGCTTTGGTATTGTTTTTCGTCCGAGCCCGAGACAATCGGACGTGATGATCGTGGCAGGTACTTTGTGTAATAAAATGGCTCCTGCGCTCCGAAAAGTATATGATCAGATGGCTGAGCCGCGTTGGGTGATCTCTATGGGCTCATGTGCAAATGGTGGAGGGTACTATCATTATTCTTATTCCGTGGTACGTGGTTGTGACCGTATAGTGCCGGTTGATATTTATGTGCCGGGTTGTCCGCCAACAGCTGAAGCTTTGCTTTATGGCATCATTCAGTTACAAAATAAAATAAACCGCACGAATACGATTGCTCGGTAATGAATATATGAATACATCTAGACAGGAAGCTTTGGCTGAGGCATTAACCAACATTTTGGCGGAGCGCTTAGTGAGTCTGCATCGACTTTTTGATGAGCTGACAATTGTAGTGCATGCCAGGGATGTAGATTCAATGAGCAAAGTTTTGCGCGATCACAAAGATTTGAGTTTTGACACGCTGATAGATTTGTGTGGTATGGATTATTCGGTCTATGGCGACGAGGTGAATGCTTTAGGCAAATCCAATGGCAGACGGTTCGGAGTCGTTTATCATCTGCTATCAGTTACTCTCAATCAGCGATTGCGAATGAAAGTGTTCGCGGAGGATAATGAATTTCCAGTTATTGATTCGGTGACGGATATTTGGCCTGGCGCAAATTGGTTTGAACGTGAGGCGTTTGATCTTTATGGAATTGTGTTTCAAGGACACACGGATTTAAGAAGAATCCTTACCGATTATGGTTTTGTGGGTAATCCATTCCGTAAAGACTTTCCAGTATCAGGTTATGTTGAAATGCGTTACGATGAAGAACAGAAACGCGTTATTTATCAACCTGTAAGTATCGAGCCGCGCGAAATAACACCACTTGTTGTTCGGGAGCAGCACTATGGCGACAGTTATGCTGAGTAGGAAAAATGGTCAATTAAAAATTTTAAATTTCTAAAACAAAACAATAAGCAACATATGGCAGAAATAAGAAATTACACCATGAATTTTGGCCCACAGCACCCGGCAGCGCATGGCGTGTTAAGGCTGGTGCTCGAATTGGATGGAGAAGTTGTCAGGCGTGCCGACCCGCATATTGGTCTTTTGCATCGTGCGACTGAGAAACTTGCGGAAAATAAAACGTATCTTCAATCTGTTCCTTATATGGATCGATTGGACTATGTGTCGATGATGGTCAATGAACACGCTTATGTTATGGCTATCGAAAAACTGCTACAGATAGACGTGCCGATAAGAGCGCAATATATTCGGGTGATGTTTGATGAAATTACCCGGATATTGAATCATTTATTATGGATTGGTGCGCACGCATTGGATGTGGGAGCAATGACAATGTTTCTCTATGCCTTCCGTGAAAGAGAAGATCTTATGGATTGCTATGAAGCGGTATCAGGTGCAAGACTGCATGCAGCATATTACCGCCCGGGTGGCGTTTATCGTGATTTACCGGACTCAATGCCGCAATATCAATCGTCAAAGATACACAGCGAAAAACAAACACGTTTAAGAAATGAAAACAGGGAAGGTTCCTTGTTGGATTTTATTGAAGACTTTACCGAACGTTTCCCGACCTACGTCGATGAATACGAAACATTGTTGACAGATAATCGTATATGGAAGCAACGTTTGGTGGATATCGGAGTCGTTTCTCCTGAACGTGCCAAAGCGCTTGGCTTTACCGGTCCAATGTTGCGTGGTTCGGGTGTAGAGTGGGATTTGCGGAAAAAACAGCCATACGAAGTCTACGACCGGCTTGATTTCGATATTCCGGTGGGTGTGAATGGCGATTGTTATGATCGGTATCTGGTGCGCATGGAGGAGTTTCGCCAGTCCAACCGAATTATCAAGCAGTGTGTTGATTGGTTACGCAAAAATCCGGGCCCGGTCATTACCGATAATCATAAGGTTGCCCCTCCGTCACGTGTTGCAATGAAACAGAATATGGAAGAGATGATTCATCATTTCAAGCTATTCTCGGAAGGTTTTCATGTGCCGCCCGGCGAAGCATATGTTGGCGTCGAGCACCCGA
>DOOY01000052.1 GCA_003514765.1 Nitrosomonas sp.
ATTTTTTGCCAGATAGCAGCCGGATTTCTTCATGTTGGAATATCCGGTTACGTCGCCAGTGATTAAAACGCCATGACATGGTGATCTAAAGATGAAGCTTTGCATGTATATAAATTCTTTACATTATAATAATGAATAAAAGGTAAAGAATTATCGTTAATCATATTAATTAGATAAAATAAAAGTCTGATTTTGATGAGCAGAGGTTAAAAATAGAGTGACCAATACAAAAAGAACGCGGGATATTCAAGTGAGAAGCACCCATCTGGAAGTTGATGATATTGTTTCAAAATTAAGAGCTTTACGTATCGCGTCTCTGGAAAGTCGCAAGCGACATGACCGTCCGCCTAAACTGCCATCGCGGAAAATACTTGCAAATGTTGCAGAAGGTTTAAGTGCTGCTTTGTTTCCGAATCGCCTAGGATCTTCAGAACTGGCAGACGAAGGGATTGACCATTATGTGGGTCACATCCTCAATGTGACATTGCGCGATTTGATGGTGCAAATTCAGCATGAATTGCATTATAACTCAGGCTTGGAAACGCTTGGATGCGAGGATCAGAAAAAATCAATAGCGATTACGCAGGCGTTTGCCAAGCGTTTACCGGAAATTCGGGTTTTGTTGGATAGTGATATTATTGCAGCCTATGAGGGCGATCCGGCTGCGCGTAATGTTGATGAAGTACTGGTTTGTTATCCGGGTATTATGGCGATTACGCATTATCGGCTGGCGCATGAGTTACATAATCTGGGTGTGCCGCTGATTGCACGTATGATTTCAGAAATTGCACACTCGGTTACAGGTATAGAAATTCATCCCGGTGCGCAAATAGGCGGTAGTTTTTTTATAGATCATGGAACTGGAGTGGTAATCGGTGAGACAGCCATTATCGGTCAGAATGTGCGCCTGTATCAGGCGGTAACACTGGGTGCCAAACGTTTTCCAGTTGATGAAAGCGGTGCGCTGGTAAAAGGTAATTTACGTCATCCGATAGTGGAAGATGACGTCGTGATTTATGCGGGGGCAACCATTCTGGGCCGAATCACTATCGGCCGTGGTTCAACGATTGGCGGTAATGTCTGGTTGACGCATAGTGTACCGCCCGGCAGTAATATATCGCAGGTTCAAACACCTCATAAAAAATCAGTGTGATACACAATTTTTCAAGGCAGATGTAAATAGCGCTTGCTCTGAGACTCAGCCTGTAATGATGACGCTGCCAAACGATAACTTCGAAGTTGAATCCAAGTGATATAAACATGCAGCTTGCTTTTAAGGATCGATTGAACATATGGTTCACTGACGCTGATAATGCGACCGCCATAGTGTCGGTGAATTTTGTACATTCATACCGCTGATTGTACAGATGCGGTTACCCTTATTAGAGCATGGTGCTTTTTGTGTTAAAACGTTTAAGCTTGGCTAAGCTAAGCTAAGCTGAGGTAGATTCTTTTGAGATGTCTATTCAGTTTTTACGTTAATGGTTTTAAGATTCAAAAAACTGAATTATTAGAAACGCTACAAAAAGCAGTGCACCTATTAGACTAAGAATTGCGTGGCTACGAAATTTTTTTGCCAGTGTTTTCTGGCTAAATGTGGACAAAATAAAAGGGTGTTGTTTGTGAGTTGTGTTGCTGAGTGTGTAAACTGTCGGCATTCCAGATAAACGTTGACGGCGCTTTTCGGCTTCCCGGCTGGCTGCTGCGCGCACTGTTTCCCATTCAAGTATGTTTATTTCCCCGTTTTTGTCTTGGTCAAAGCGGTTAAGGATTTGATTGTAATCTTGCTTCCATTCCCGGATTACCTGTCCAGTTATTTGATGATTACTTGGTACAGCGCGGCCGCCGCCGCTCGTCTTGAAATTACCCAGCGCATAGATTAGATCGTGTACATAAATAAACTTTTCTATATAACGATAGCGCCGACCGCCAATGACGCTGAAAAAAATGTTCGTGTTTTTTGTTTGTTTTGGCCTTTCTGTGTTGCCATACCAAGTACGTGAATGCTCTGTCAAGACTTCTGCGCCTTCCGGATCAATTACGCAAATTCCAGTGTTGTCTTGTATTAGAAAGGAGCATTTACTTGTTCCTTCTTCAACTGTAGACCAATGGCTGTTTTTTCCAGAACGTTGGTAACGCTGTATTTTGTAGGTATACCAGACGCAAGCATTACCAGAAAGCGGTGCAATCAGTTCCCTATTTTTGCCATATGAAACAGTACCTTTGATTTCAACATAGCCTTGAGAAGCAGAACGTATTTTAGAAGTGGGGGTGTCTTCGATCAATCGCGCACGCTTTAGATAATGGAAAGTCAACCAGAAACAGATCAATACCACGGAAGAGGAGAAGATCAGGAAAAAAAGCTGATTCTCACTTTGCAGTAATGAGTTTCCGTGCGCAGGTATCATTGGAATAATACACTCACCTTGACATCTGCTTTGTCAGTTTCTGAAAATTCAAGTAAATCAAATGCTTTGAAACCAAAGGCTCTTGCAACTATCACATCGGGAAACTGTTCAATGCGAACATTATTTAAGTTGGTGGATTCGTTATAAAATTCTCGTCGATCTGCAATGTCATGCTCTAAGGCGGTAATGCGTGTTTGCAAATGCTGGAATGAATCATTTGCTTTGAGCTCTGGATAAGATTCCGCAAGTGCAAATAAATTGCCAAGTCCCAGGCGAAGTTGGGTTTCAGCTGCTCCCAGCGCCTGCATGTTAGAATCTTGTTGCGCATTTGCGACAGCAGAACGCGCTTTTATAATTGTTTCCAAGGTATCTTTTTCATAGTTCATGTATTTTTTGCAGGTCTCCACGAGTTTAGGTAGCTCATCGTGGCGCTGTTTGAGTAAAACATCTATGTTTGCCCAAGCTTTGGAGACATTGTGCTTCAGTCTGATGAGATTGTTGTATATAAGTACTAAATAAACAATGAGTAGACACAAAATTACCAAGACCATTATTGTAGAAATTTCCACTATTTATTCCCCATAAGAATTAATAAAATGCATAAATAATCTGTTGCAATAAACAATGCTACATTTAACATATCTGACTGCATCGGATTGTTATGGGATAAAATTAAGCGATTAATTGGCTATCATTTTAAAAACACATCGTTTACAAATAAGATTTAGATAATGTGTTTTTAAGTACAAAGAAAAGAAGAGGTTTTCTTGCATTATTTCGAACTTGACGTTAGTATTTGATTTCGCTTTGATTTATAGAAGGATTATGTTGAATTAGTAGTATTTCTTTTTTTAAGATACAGGTAATTTGACTAAAGTTTTGAACTAGGGTGTCGATGAAGCATTCAATCAAAATACATCATAAGGAAGTTAAATTGAAAATCGATAATTCAATACAATCAGTACCGAATGTTTCAGCCAATGATGGTAAAAAACGTACTGATGCATCGCCTACTGTTGGCGTAGGCCAAGAAAATGCAAGTAATGCCGTTCATATTAGCTCGCGTGCATCGAACTTGCAATCAATCGATGGCGGTTCGGTAAATGGCTCAGTTGTTGATATGTCTCGTGTACAGGAAATTAAACAAGCAATTAGCGATGGTGCTTTCAAGGTTAACCCTGACGTCGTTGCCGATCGTTTACTTGAAACTGTTAAAGAACTAATCAAGTCTAAAGAAGGTGATTCTTAATGTTTGTAATAAAAACTGCTGAGGAGTTCGTTGCTGCCATTAATACTGAAAGAAACACTGTTCAAGTATTTGTAAAATTGCTTGAGAAAGAAGAAGATGCATTAATTCATGGACGGATAGACGAACTCGATAAGCTTGCCTCTGACAAAGTCCGGCTGGCTGAAAAATTGGAGTGTCTGGTTAAACAGCGCATTCAGTATTTGTCGTTTCTAGGTTTTTCTTTGGATAAAGCTGGTATGCAGCTATGGTTATCAAGGCAGGCAGATGATGAATTGCAAACAATTTGGGATGAGTTAGTTCAGCTTGCTTCAGTCGCCCAGCAAATCAATCAGACAAATGGAAAGATTATTTCGGCGCAGTTACAACATAGTCAGCGCGCATACATGGCATTACAAGGAGCGGCTGGAAATATCAATCTTTATGGCCCCAAGGGGCAGGCTTTTATTTGATATGCTTTCAAAGTTGAGTGTTTAGAAAAAGAAGGTGCAACAGTATATTTGTCAATATAATTAAATCTGAAAAATTCAAATATTCATGGTGCCGATACCGTGATGTCTCGATGTGTCCAGAAAAGTGTTGACACATCAGTAGTCTGCTTGCCACCGCTGGAACGTTGCTTAGGCACCAGTCCCAGCCATGCTGTCAATTGTCTCCCGTTTTTATACTCTGTTGCATTCCCCACTGTTGCCACAATGGCACTCGCCGTGATCGGGCCAATACCGGGAATCGCCTCCAGTTTTTGACTGGCTTCGTTCGCCTTGTGCCACAGATTGATCTGCAACTCCAGCGCATTGACTCATTAAAAATCAAACTTTTTAGAGCCGTTGCCTCATCTAAAATCACACTACTTGAAAGGAGTTTTAGATGACAGCGAAATCAATGAATCTGATCGCGCGTAGAAAATTGCAAGCAAGTATCAGGGGGAAGTATCGAGATGCGAGTTGGATAGACGAAAGAAAGATATTGGACGGTTTTGTTGCTGCTACAGGTTGTGAGCGAAAATATGCCATTCAGCTGTTGAACAGTGACGCAAGCCTGTTCCACCCAAGAATCGTTCGGCATCGCAGCGATATGATGAACAAGTACGGCAAGCTTTAATTTCTGTTTGGATTGTAGCCAATCAGATTTGTTCCAGGTATCTCGTGCCATTTCTGCCACAGTTGGTGACGGCAATGGAGCGTCATGGCCATCTACGAGTACCCGCTGGACGTTCGAGCACGCTTACTCAGCATCAGCGTGGCAACAGTGGATCGCTTGCTGAAGCCAGAGCGAGAAATAGTCAAGCAGAGCATTAGCACCACATGTTGCGGCAATCTATTGAAGCATCAAATTCAAGTGAGGACATTTGCCGATTGGAACGACGTAACGCTTGGTTTTCTGGAGGCTGATTTGGTCGCTCACTGTGGCGGTGCTTTCTTACATAAGCTAGTTTTGGTCGATATATACCGCTTGCACATGTAATTTTGGTTTTTATGTTTCTCAACCATATGTATTTATTATGTAATATAGAATGTGAGTGCCAAAATTTGACGAATAAAAAATATAGCTACTGGATGGTTGGAATGTATGCCACTACTTTGGCACTTTGATACCGTTTAGGGTAGTGGGCGTCCATTCCATTACTTTTACACCGCTATTTACACGATGAATTCAAAAGGTTAATTTGTGCAAAAAAACTTGACCATTACAGTACGCTTATGCCACTTTCTTGTTTGCCGTTTGTCGCTCGCGGCTCATGCAGCGGTAAGAGCTTAAAGGATCGGCACCGATGGTTCCTACTAGGCTATCGAGGTAGTCTTTGCTGCTGACATAAGTTAGTTTTGCAGTGGCTTCGGTTAAACGACTACTGATATCCAGCCTTTCAGCTTCGTCCTCATGCCCATGCAGGAGAGAGAAAGCCCGGAGGTGCTTTACATGTTTTTCCCACAAT
>DOOY01000276.1 GCA_003514765.1 Nitrosomonas sp.
CCATTCTATGGAGTGCTAAAATAACTGATCCTTTAAGCTTTGAGTTGATTCACCCAGTCCATCCAAATGTTCAGTGGATAATGGGGGCAGTTGTTCACGAAAAAAGTATTCGGTAATGCCGTTTGATAATACTCTCAGGCCGGTTTCCGGATTAATTTTTTCTGCAATAATACCTTTTGGCGGATTATATTTGGCAATAGGTTCATCTTTAAGCGCTGTACTCATGTATTGCATCCAGATCGGTAAGGCAACACGTCCCCCGGTTTCATTTTTACCAAGTGACTGAGGTTCATCGTATCCTATCCATGCAACCGCCACTAGGTTTTTTTGAAAACCGCAAAACCAGGCATCTACAAAATTACTGGTAGTGCCCGTTTTTCCGGCCAGGTCTGAACGCCCTAGTTGTTTTGCTCTGGCTGCTGTACCATAGCTGATAACATCCTGCATCATGCTTGTCATGATAAAAGCATTTCGGGGATCAATGACTTGTGGTGCATCGTTCGAGGCAGTAGCTGGCTGTGTTTGTTCATAAATATTTCCATTTTCATCTTCGATGCGTTTGATGAAAAAGGGTTCTACCCGAAAACCTTCATTTGCAAATACTGCATATCCTGCCGCCATTTGCATTGGAGTCACCGAACCTGAACCCAATGACATTGGTAAATACGGTGGGTGTTTGTCTGCGTCAAAGCCGAATCGCGTGATGTAATCTTGTGCATACTGTAAATCGATAGCTTGCAATATTCGAATTGACGCTAGATTTTTGGACTTTGCCAGTGCCTCTCGCATGCGCATAGGCCCACCATATTTGCCGTCAAAATTTCTCGGTTCCCATAATTTACTTCCCGTTTGTGCGGCACTGAAAGAAAGTGGCGCATCATTAATGATTGTTGCAGCGGTAAAACCTTTTTCTAATGAAGCAGAATAAATAAATGGTTTGAAACTTGAGCCGGGCTGTCGCCATGCTTGTGTGACATGGTTAAATTGATTTTGATGGAAATCAAAACCACCAATCAATGCCCGAATTGCGCCGTCATGTGAATTTATGGAAACTAACGCTGCTTCGACTTTCGGCAGTTGTACCACATGCCAGATTTTTTTTGCGTCCTGTTGGATTCGTATTACTGCACCGGGACTGATATATTTTTTTTCGGCAGTCTTTTTTTCAGCGAGGTATTTTTCTACAAATTTAAGTCCTTCTGGTTTAATTTGTATAATTTCTCCTCCCTTTTTGTAGACTTGAATTCCGGTGTTTTTTACAATCAATGCGATTGCCGGGATGATGTCATCACTTTCACTGAAATCGTCGAGTGCTTCTTCAAGTGCCTTTTCTTGATCCGTTCCGTATTTCAGCAAATCAATATAAGCCTCAGGACCACGATATCCCCGGCGCTTGTCATATTCCAACACATTAGTGCGTATTGCCTGATACGCGGCATGCTGATCTCGATGTCGAATTGTTGTGTGAACTCTGATGCCTCTGCTATAGGCTTCTTCATTAAAACGTTCATAAACAACTTGCCTTGCCATTTCTGCAACGTAATCGGCTGGCATGGCAAATTCTCTGGATTGTTTCACAACAGGTACAGGTTGCTTCTCTAGCTGCTTGAATTCCTGTTCAGAAATATGATTGAGTTTATACAAACGGCCTAAGACATAAAGTTGCCTGGTTTTTGCGCGTTTGGGGTTGACCACGGGGTTAAAACTGGAAGGTGCTTTGGGTAATCCGGCCAGCATTGCGGCCTCAGCCATATTAATATCCTGCAGTGATTTGCCAAAATAAGTTTGTGCAGCTGCTGCAAAGCCATAACTGCGCTGACCAAGATAAATCTGATTGATATAAAGCTCTAGAATCTTATCTTTGCTTAAATTGTGTTCAATTTTAAAAGCAAGCAACGCCTCACTAAATTTTCTTGTTAACGTTTTTTCTCTTGTTAGGAAAAAGTTTCGTGCTACTTGCATGGTGATTGTACTGGCGCCCTGGCGGACACCTCCAGCTGCAAAATTAGAATATGCGGCACGCAGAACGCCTACATAATCAACACCGCCATGTTCGTAAAAACGATCGTCTTCTGCGGCGAGGATGGCCTGTTTAAGTTGTGAAGGCACTTCATCAATGGTGACTAGGTTACGACGCTCGGCACCAAATTCGCCGATTAATAAACCTTCTTCGCTATATATTCGTAATGGTATTTTGGGACGGTAATCGGTTAATGCAGTAAGGGAAGGCAACGAAGAGAACGTAACAAGCGCGGCAAAAAAAAGCAGCAGTATGCCGACTACGCTTAATGCAATGAAAGTAATAAAAGAATAATAAAGCCAGCGGAAGATCATGAAAGTAGATTCAAAATTTTGAGCAAAATTTATTTAAAACGGTTTTAGGGGGTATATATCCCTTTTTTTTACAAATCATTTTTTTTAGAGTCTGTCAGAATTGTCGCCAGATTGCCAGCTTCTTAAAAAAACAGTTTTTAAAGCCAAGAAACTTGTCCGGGCACAAATTAGTGCCTGGCTGATTTGGAAATTAATTAACCAGTGAGTATCGCCTCAAATAGAACAATGTTCAAGGGAAAATTTGATATTAATCTCGACTTCATGAAAATAAGTTCCTCGCGTTTAATTGGAGTTGATATCAGCTCATCATCAGTAAAAATGGTGGAGTTATCAAAAGCGGGTAAAGGAACCGGAAATTATCGTGTTGAACGGTATGTCATAGAGCCATTTCAGGGAGACGCAATGCAAGATGGTGCCATTGTCAATATGGATACTGTCAGTGAAAGCATACAACGCGGTTGGAAAAGATTAGGCTCTAAGTGCAAAAAAATTGCAATGGCACTGCCAGCTTCCGATGTCATTACCAAGAAAATAATTGTCCCGGCAGGGCAGCGCGAGGATGATCTGGAGTTTCAGGTTGAGAATGAAGCCAGTCAATACATACCTTTTGCGCTTGATGAGGTCAATCTTGATTTTCAAGTTTTGAGACCTCTACCTAACAATCCAGATGAAGTGGAAGTGCTCATTGCGGCATCGCGCAAAGATAAAGTTGAAGATCGGGTTGCCGCATCACTGTCAGCCGGGCTAAGAACCATTGTGATGGATGCCGAACCCTATGCGGCACAGGCTGTATTCGAATTGATAAAGGATCAATTACCTGAAAGCGGTAATGATCAAGTGATTGCGATAGTCGATATTGGCGCAACTGTGATGAAAACCAATGTGCTTCATAACGGCGAGTCAGTATACATGCGCGACCAGCCATTTGGTGGAGACCAACTTACGCAAGAAATTCACAATCAATTTAATCTATCGTTGGAAGACTCAGAAAAAGCCAAGCGTAGCGGTAATTTGCCGGAAAATTATAAAACAGATGTACTGCATCCATTTTGTGAAACATTGGCAATTGAAGTGATGCGGGCAATTCAGTTTTTTTATACTTCAACGCAATATACCGAAATTAATTACATTCTGATTGCAGGCGGGTGTGCAGCGATCCCGAGTCTAGATGAAATCATTACATCACGTACACAAGTAAGCACACTCGTTATAAATCCATTCTCAAGTATGGAGTTGTCCAGTCGTATTATTCCGAGGCAAATCAATAATGATGCGCCGTCTCTTTTAATTGCTTGTGGCTTGGCTATGCGTAGCTTTGATCCGTCATGATTAAAATTAATCTTCTTCCACATCGAGAGTTAAAACGTAAAACACGGCAACAACAGTTTGCAGTTTTTGCTGGAATAGTCTGTGCGGTTGGTTTGATTACAATTTGGGGAGTGCATAATATGATTTCCGGGAAAATTGAGTACCAGAATGGGCGTAATCAGTACCTAAATAATCATATTGCTATTCTTGATGGGCAGATCGCAGAGATAAGAGAAATTAAGGCTCAGACCCAAGAACTGCTTGCACGTAAAAGTGTTGTCGAAACGCTTCAAGGAAATCGATCTGAAGTTGTTCATTTGTTGGATCAATTAGTCAGATTGCTTCCAGATGGTGTGTACCTGAAAAGTGTCAAGCAAGAAGGACACAGTATCAATTTAACCGGTTACGCACAATCTAATGCTTGGGTGTCGACATTAATGCGTAATCTGGAATCTTCTCCATGGTTGGAGTCTCCTGCACTCATTGAAATCAAAGCCGTGACCGTCGATAACGTTCGTCAGAATGAATTTAATTTAAATATCAGGTTAAAGCCGGCAGTTGATGGCAATGATGCGATTATTTCTTATAATTCCAATGCTTTGTAAAATTAGTTCGCTATGAATTTACTTGAAGAATTGCGCCATCTTGATCCTAATGATCCGGGAAAATGGCCGGCGTCAATAAGAACAGCCGCATTGTTTTTATTGCTGATCGTAATAATAATGGCCGGTTATTATTTTATTTGGCAGGATCAATTGAATAATCTCGAGAATGCTCGCGCAGAAGAGCAGACATTGAAAGATAGTTATCTTGTTAAAAAAAGAAGCGCGGTTAATTTACCTGTTCTCAGGCAGCAGCTAAATGATATTGAACAGTCGTTAAGTGCGCTTTTAAAACAGCTTCCTAATAAGTCTGAAATGGAGGCATTGCTGGTCGATGTTAATCAGGCTGGTCTAGGACGTGGATTGCAGTTCGAATTATTCAAGCCGGCCGAAAATGAAACAATTCATGAATTCTATGCTGAATTACCTGTGTCTGTCAGAGTGACAGGCAACTACCATGATATCGGCTCATTTGCCAGTGATATCGCTCAATTACCGCGGATTGTGACACTTAACAACATCAATATAGTGCCAGGTAGCGACAATATGTTGATACTGGATGCTATTGCTAAAACATTCCGGTATCTGGATGAAGATGAGTTACTGAACCAGGGAGTACAAAGTCAATGAAAATAAGATATTGGACGATACTGGTTGCCACAATATTGTTAACAGCTTGTGAGAATAGTGATCATAGCGACCTTGAATCGTTTATCAGCAATGCGGGCAATGGACTTCGCGGACAAGTTGATCCACTGCCTGAGGTTAAGTCCTATGAATTCTTTTCTTATGATGCATTTGAAATTCCAAGTCCTTTTGCCCCCAGAAAAAATGAACAGGTGCAGAGTTCAAGTAATGGAATAAAGCCTGACTTGGTTAGAAGAAAGGAGTTTTTGGAGAGTTTTCCATTGGAAAGTCTGGAAATGGTGGGTTCGTTAGAACAGAACGAAATAATTTATGCCGTGGTTAAAACGCCGGAGGGGAGTTTGTTGCGTGTGGGTGTCGGCAATTATCTGGGTCAGGATTTTGGAAAAATAAAGCAAATTTTGGAATCTCAAATCGAATTAAGAGAGCTGGTGCAAGATGGTGTTAATGAATGGACTGAGCGAGTCAGTACGCTTATGCTAAAAAATTAGGAGTCTAACAATGAAACTACAAATAAACGAAATTGTGTTTTTTAAGCCATGGTTTGTAGCGTTGTTATTTCTACTATCATGCGCAGTCCATGCGGATACCATACATGAACAACAATTCAATAATATGAGTTCAATTCATATTTCAACAATGGAAGGCGGTAAGGTGGTGGCCAAACTGGCTCTTGATCAGCCACTTGTTACTGCACCCATAGGCGTTTCTCTCAGCAATCCACATAGAATATATTTTGATTTTCATAATGTATCCAACGGCTTGGGGAGAAATTACCAGGAGGTTGAAGAGGGTGACTTGCATAGTGTCAACATTGTGCAGGTTGGTGATCGCACTCGCCTAGTATTTAATTTGTCCGGCTTGATGCATCATGAAACAGTAGTGCAAGATGATACATTATTAATTATTTTCAAAACAATGGGTGAGCGGCAGAATGTCAGATCAGCTGCACATTTTTCCAAAGACACAATTGAGAAGGCGCTGAATAGTCTGTTGGATATTGATTTCCGTCGCGGTGAAAGTGGTGAAGGTAGGGTCATTGTTGATTTAATGCATGCAGGTGCAGGCATTGATGTGCATCAACAAGGAGAAAAACTCGTTGTCGAATTTATCGATACCTATTTGCCAGATAATCTGGAGAGAAAGCTTGATGTAGTGGATTTCGGGACACCCATACAGATCGTTGATACAACCATGCAAGGCGATAATGTTCGCATGTTAATACAGCCATCCGGCCGCTGGGAACATTCAGCGCGCCAGACGGATACTCGATTTGTTCTGGAAGTGCGTGCATTGACAGAAGATGAAGATGAAATTGCTCAGCGGAAGCGGGCAAATGGCGGATATATAGGTGAGAAGTTATCGCTTAACTTTCAGGACGTGGAAGTGCGAGCTGTATTGCAGGTAATTGCCGATTTCACAAATTTGAACATTATCGCCAGTGACTCTGTCGGTGGTAATCTAACCCTGCGTTTACGGGATGTTCCGTGGGATCAAGCGCTTGATATTGTGTTGCAAGCAAATGGTCTGGCCAAACGTCAGACTGGAAATGTCATTTTTGTTGCACCAAGTAAAGAAATGGCCGATAGAGAATTGCTTGATCTGGAGGCAAAGCAACAGGTTGCGGAAATAGAGCCGCTTATTACGGAAACTTTTCAGCTTAATCACCGCCGTGTGGATTCGATTTCATTTGAAGGTATGTTAAGTAATCGTGGAACGATTAATCTGGATGAAATCAGTAATACAATGACTATAACCGACATTCCTGTAAAAATTGGCGAGATCAGAAAGCGCATAAGGCGTTTGGATGTATTCGAAAGGCAGGTCATGATAGAAGCACGGATTGTCGACGCAACAGAGACATTCAGTCGCAATCTGGGCGTGCGTTTTGGCGTGCAGAATGCAACGAGAGCAGGCGGTAATCGTATAGGTGTTTCCGGGAATGTGGCCGGTTCAAGCGACTTGGCTTCCGGGGGTGGCGTTGTAACTGGGGGTGAAAATTTAAATGTAAATCTCCCGGCTGCTGGCGCTGCCTTGATCGGCGGGCCCGCAACTTTGGGCTTAAGTTTATTGAAAATAAATAATTCCAGACTAATTAATCTGGAATTGTCTGCGTTAGAAACGGATACCAAGGGACGCGTTATCGCCAGCCCGCGTGTTGTAACGGCGCACGGGGTGGAAGCGATTATCGAGCAAGGTGACCGCGTACCATTCCAACAGGCGACCAGCAGCGGCGCGACAAGCATTCGTTTTATTGATGCAGTTTTGAGACTGAAGGTTAAACCATTGATTACTTTTGATAATCAGATTGATATGGAATTGAGTGTTAATCAGGATAAGATTGGTGCTAGTGTTAATGCTTTTTTGCCGCCAGCTATTAATACCAAACAGGTAACTACCAAAGTTTTGGTGGAAAATGGCGGAACGGTAGTCATTGGTGGTATTTTCGAACGTACCGAGAATAATGTGATTAATAAGGTCCCCCTGCTAGGAGATATACCCTACATTGGCCACATTTTCAGAAATACATCCAGGCGAGATGATAAGCGGGAGTTGCTGGTTTTTGTAACGCCACGCATATTAAATGAAAGTCTCAATTTACAATAGCAAACCTTATATTCCAGTCTGAAACCCAGACTGTCGCCATGCCTCATATGTGATAATGGCGACAGTATTGGATAAATTCAGGCTGCGACTGTTAGAAACCATGGGTACACGGACACGCATTTGCATAGAAAGACTGCTTATAATCTCCTCAGGTAATCCCATGGTTTCTGATCCAAATAAAAATGCATCATTATTTGTATATTTGATCGAGTCATAGCGTATTTTTCCCTTGGTGGTTATGGCAAAAAGACGCTTCCCTGCGATAAAGCGTGTGCAATCCCGCCAGTTTTCATGAATCTTGATGTTGGCAAACTCATGATAATCAAGGCCTGCACGCAATAATTGTTTATCGCGCAAGATGAAACCCAGCGGTTTGACCAAATGTAGCTGTGCGCCCGTATTAGCGCATAAACGAATGATATTACCTGTATTCTGTGGAATTTCTGGTTGATAAAGAATGATATTGAACATGATGTGTAACGTGCCAGTTCGTTTACTGTGTTAAATTTCTAGAAATTGAAATCAGCGTGTGCACGAAATTGATCGGCTTGGACTCTTGCAATAATCCAGTTACTGATCTTTGTTGCACCTTGTTTGCGTAATTGTTGTGCCAGCGCGTCCAATGATGCGCCGGTTGTCATGACATCATCAACAACCACTACATGCTTCCCGGACAAATCCGCCATACAACGAAACGCATTTTGAACATTTTTTTTGCGTGCTTTCCATGGCAGGCCTGTTTGTGGCGGTGTGTTTTTGATGCGTTTGCAACTATCCGAAGATAAAGTAATATTCATTTTTCTGGCAACATAACGACTTATTTCTAATGCCTGATTAAATCCTCTTTCTTGTAATCGTCTGGAATGCAGCGGCATAGGTATGATTAGGTCGGGCGGCTCGGTCGACGCCTGAGTCCTGAGTTTGTCAATCAACAATTCAGCCAGTATCGGGGCTATTGCAAGCTGCATTTTATATTTTAGTGTGTGTATAAGTGCGTCTACCGGAAAGGCATAGGTAAATGCAGCAACTGTAGCGGTGAAAGTGGGCGGCATGGATAAGCAGGCGCCACATTTCTGGTCCTGACTGAAAGGGGTGGTTTTTGAACATATGGGGCAATGGTCGGCCGGGATCCGGGGTAAGCTTTTAAAGCAGGCATGACACAAATGCTGGTTTGAGAATGCATCGCAAAGAATGCAGTTTTTTTCAATCAAGTTTTTCAAATTGTTTATACCCAGATCAAAAAACATCCACTTGAATTGACAATATCGCTTGAATCCGTAATCATCCATTTCATTATAAATTCAAACGGGATTAGCTATCTCAAAATATTCAAAGGAAGCTATTATGCATTGTAATTCACTCACATCGGATGTAACAAATAACCGAAGAGTTAACAAAGGGACAGTTGAAAATGCGGGTGAATCTGCTCAGTGGACTGTCGCAGAGATACAATCGTTACTTGATATGCCTTTTAACGATCTGATATTTCAGGCACAGCAGGTTCATCGCCGGCATCATGATGCGAACGCAGTGCAGTTGTCTACGTTGATATCTGTTAAAACGGGTGGATGTTCCGAGGACTGTGGTTATTGTCCGCAGGCTGCCCGTTACCATACCGGTGTCGAAAACCAAGACATGTTATCCGTTGATAGCGTGGTAACTGCTGCCGCTGCGGCAAAGGCGCAAGGCGCTACAAGGTTTTGTATGGGTGCGGCTTGGAGAGGACCTAAACAGCGCGACATGGAAAAAGTGGCGCAGATGATAAGTGCTGTGAAGGCGCTGGGTATGGAAACCTGCGCAACGCTGGGTATGCTGAAACCGGAACAGGCAAAGCAATTAGGTGAGGCAGGATTGGATTACTATAATCATAACCTTGATACATCTCCCGATTATTATGAAGAGATTATTACGACCAGGAACTATCAGGATCGCCTGGATACATTGCGGGAAGTGCGCAACGCCGGCATTAATGTCTGCTGCGGCGGTATTGTAGGCATGGGCGAAACACGTGAAGCACGTGCTGGCTTAATTGCGCAACTGGCTAATTTAGACCCTTATCCGAATTCTGTACCTATTAATCATCTGGTTCAGGTTGAAGGAACACCTTTGTACGGCACCGCTGTTCTCGATCCGCTGGAATTTGTCAGAACAATCGCTGCGGCTCGGATTACCATGCCAAAAGCAATGGTGCGATTATCGGCCGGCAGGCGGGAGATGTCGGAAGCGATACAGGCGTTATGCTTTTTAGCAGGCGCCAATTCGATTTTCTATGGTGACAAATTATTGACCACCGGTAACCCTGAAGTACAGCAAGATCAGGCATTGCTTGATAAATTAGGTATGCAATCATTATCCGCTTCATCCTGAAATCATTTTGGAATAATACATGTTTCCTGATCTGGCTGAACAACTGTTGATTCGGGAACAGCAGGGTTTAAGGCGTTACCGGTCTGTTCTTGAAAGTCCTCAGTCAACATATGTGACGATTGACGGACATACGTATCTCTCATTCAGCAGTAATGATTATCTGGGCTTGGCCAGTCATCCGGCGTTGATTCAATCAGTTTTCCAAGGTGCGCAGCAATACGGCGTAGGTGCAGGGGCATCGCACCTGGTGAATGGACATAGTGCCGCACACCATGTACTTGAGGAAGCGCTTGCGCAATTTACGGGTTTTTCCGATGCGCTGTTATTTTCTACCGGTTATATGGCGAATATTGGTGTTGTGACGGCGCTTGTCGGACGCAACGATGCCATTTTTGCAGACAAGCTGAATCATGCGTCGCTTAATGATGCAGCCATACTTTCAAGGGCGCAGCTGATTCGTTATCCGCATTG
>DOOY01000210.1 GCA_003514765.1 Nitrosomonas sp.
TTTATGAACGACTCCTAAGTTTGAATGTTTAATTGCTGCGCACTGAGTATATAAGTTGTCCATTGAATTGTTATGGGTTATTTTAATAAAAAATAAAAAAAGGGGGTATCATGAAATATTGCATCAAATCCTTGATTTCATCATTTTATTTGTTCGTTTTGCTGTGTAGTTTCAGTCCAGTTTCTGCCGCGACGACCAACGAAATCGAAACTGTATTTAACTGGGCGGAATCCAATTTTCCAGAATTGTTTCCAAATCATCAGGCTACACAGATGATTGATCCTTGGGCGTTCAGGTTTTATCCGTCAACGGGTATTTACACTGGTGTCAAGGGTAATGAAGTTTTTGTATTAGGCGGTCCTTGGGGAACCGAAAATCCAACGTTTGTCGGCACACTGCCAAATGTACTGGCACAGATACAAGGTTCCGGAGGTAATGGAAATGTTCCTGCATGTCGTGATACTGTGGATATTCCATCTGGTATGGTGATTACCCAAAGTGGTAATGTAGTCAATATCACCACAAACGGTCAATGTATTCCGATTCCAGACATAGAGGATACCAATTTCTGTGAGCCGCCTGCACCGCTTGAGCCAACCGGTATTTCCATATTGAGTACAGCCAATATTACTACTTTCCAAACAACCGGAATTATCATCGACCTGCCGGGCATTCCGAATCCATTTGACTCGCTTGCACAAAATACATCCAGTTGTATTATCAACGCTCCGGCAGAAGCGACCAATCTTGTCGTTAACAGTAACATTTGTTTCGATATGACCAACCAGCTTTCAACTATTCCAAGTGGATTTGGGATAACAATTAATCCGCCGGTAACGGTTTCTACCGTTTCCTCAAGCACCAGCCAGCAAGTGCCTGATTGCTTCGTCACTGATGCCGACAGTATTTTCGATGCGTTTACCGGTGAAACATGGATCAATTTAAATGGCAGCTTTGTGTCAACTACCGACCTTGGCGCAAGCTTTTGATCTTAATTTTTAGTCCACGTGTTCCGGTTGATGCAGTGTCATCATAAAACGCTATCACCGCTGCCAACCGGTTGCGCGCTATACCAATCTGTTTTGTTTTTTGCGATATGGAAAAAGTTGGTAATACGGGAAATTTGGTTGAAAAATTCAGACATATTTGTTGGGATGATGTTTTTGACAGTGTATTTGAAATAATTTATGTCAGAGTCAGGGTATCTGAAAATTTATGTCTGCTGATTTCTTCCAGATATTTCCTGGCGCGTTTACTGACGCCGGCTCCATGCTCGAGGTAAGACCGGGCAGCCTGGTTAGGTGAATATTGACTGACTTTATATCCTTGGGTTTCAATTTCGGCCGCTGACAACGAGGTCACTGTCAGCCGGCCTTTACCTAATTTGATGATTTGAAGCTTTTTGCCACTTTTCGCCACAATGATCGCTGTTTGACGGTGATGATTCATGACTACGGTAGGTTGCATGCTAAATCTTTCGCTGAATGAAAGAATATGATGTTAACAAGTGTTGGCAGTTCTGAACATATTTTGAACCATGCGCATTACAAAGCGAATTCTATTTTTATCCCAGGGTGTGAATCTCGGCAACTGATAGATATCAGCATTCTTGTTTGCTGCACCCCAGGCAGTGGAAACAGCACCTTCAAAACCGATCTCTTTTAGCATGGTAACATGCTCGGTTAAATAATCCTGCCCGGGTTTTCCATTTGGGTAGGCAAATAAACGGACAGGTGCCTGGATGATGTCTTCTAGTATTTTCTTGCCATTTTCTATTTCAGTGTAGGCAGCTTCATTATCCGTGCGTGCAAGAATCGGGTGGTTCACTGTATGACCACCGATTTCCATGCCTGCATTGTGTAGTTGCCTGATTTGGTCTGCAGTCATCATCATATTTTCCGAGAGTATAACGGGTATTAAATGACATAATTTTTCAAGTTGTGTATATTTTTCTGCGTGGGGTAGATACTTGAATTTGTTGACTAAGGCAAACAATGTTTTTTGACGCTGCTCAAGCGAACTGATGTCATGCTTCCCAAAACCAATTTCATTTAAATCCAATAGATTACCGGGTGCTCGTCGTATGAGCTCAATCACTTTGTCATTCCACATCATGCCGCCATTAATAAAACCGGCCGCAATAAAAAAAGTTGCCGTTGCATTATATTTTTGTAAAATTGGCAGCGCAACTTCTGCATTATTTGCATAACCATCATCAAATGTAATGCTGACAGCCCGACTGGGTAATGTGCCATCTTGCAGGCGCTGAATTGCTTCATGCAATGGAAGTATGTTGAAATGACTGGATAAATAACGGATATGGGCATCAAAGATTGCGGCATCTCCTTGCTCGGACAGCAATTCGTCAGGTTCCGGAGAAATGCTATGATAAAGAACAATGGATAATCGCGCGTATTTTCCCGATGGTGAAAATAACGAGGTAAGTTTGTTCACGAAGGCGGTTTCCAATGAGGTGAATAAATCGGGCATTAGGCTGTGTCCTGCGGTCGTTGCCCACTCACGATGAATGCATGACTGAATAATTGACCAAATAACGGGATATGATGGAAAATCCATTTAATCAGACGTGTTTCCACTATCCACTGATAGTGATACCAGCGTGCAGGTAAGATGGGTAGCCAGTATAATCGAATATTGGTTAAACCATTTTTTCTCATCAATTGATGTAGATTACTGACTGTTTCATAGCGTAAATGTATGGGCTTGTTACGAATTCTGCGGGAAAAATGTTCCCAGATGTGCGGCAAACAACGGCTATTTAATGCGTCTATGTAAACATGCCCACCTGGTCTGATTATCATGGATAGTCCCTGTACCGCATTTGCTGAATCATCCAGGGCTTGCGTCACGCCGAAGCAAATCACACCATCAAAGTGATTCGGTTTAAGGGGAATTTTGTTGATATCCGCCACACACCATGAAATGGATTCTTCCCCTTTGGATATCGCTTTCTGTAGAGAAGGAAAGGAGTAATCAAGCCCAACGGTATCTGCACCTTGCTTTGCTAAAAACCTTGAGTAGGTGCCTGCACCACAACCGGCATCGAGCCAGGATTTTTCTTTCAGTGTGATGTTGTTGTTATTCCAAATTTCCTTGAATTTACGTAGGCGGGCATCCAGGCCTGTTGGCGACCATCCCGCAATACCGGCGTCATCTTCTGCATTGGTGGCGAAACTTTCAAATCGTTTGCGCCATAACTTTTCAAATGAACGTGGTTTATTCATTGATTAATGATGTTGATTGATATCCAGTGAGGAAAAATTAATTGAATGCCTTTTTAGCCAGCGACAAATAAATAGAATGATAGGGCGCAACACTGACTGTCCAATTACGTTTTTCTTTTACTTTATACAGTCCATTTCTGATGATTGAATTAAAGTCGGGCTTTAGATAAGTAGATTTGAGTAGTTCAACCAGGTTATCCAAACTGCCCGCCTTGAATAGCAAACCATCTTCCTGATCAATAATGAGTTCTCTGTGGCCGCCTACATCTGAGGCAATGCATGGTCGTCCCATTGCCATCGCTTCTAATGGTTTCAGCGGTGTGACCAGGTTAGTCAGTCGCATGGGCAGTCTCGGATAAACGAGTAAATCAATGATACTGTAATACTTCATTACTTCGTTATGATTGATTCTTCCTGTAAAGGTCACTTGATTTGAAATCTCAAGCTGAGAAACTAATTCTTTCAGCTGTTTTTCAGCCTGACCGCCGCCTACCAGTAATAAATGTAAATCCGGGCATTCACTTTTTAAAGCCGCCGTTGCTTTTATCAGTAATTCCAGGCCTTCATATTCGTAAAATGACCCAATAAAACCAAGAATTTTTTTATGAGTAAGATTCAGCTTTGATAAAAGCACTGCATCTTTTTCGTTAATAGGTTGGAACTGGTCGGTATTTACAGCATTGGGTATGACGGTAATTTTATCTGAAGGAATGCCGCGAACCTGAATGTCCTCTTTTAAGCCTTCACATATGGTAGTGACATGGTCAGAACGTTTTAACACATAGGTTTCCATCGCTCTGGAAATTTTGTAGCGTAAATCGTTTTCCAGGCAAGCACCGTGACTGACTGCCGCATCTTCCCATGAAGCACGCATTTCATAGAGCACGGGGATATTATATTTTTTCCCTGCATGTAAGGCTGCCAATCCGTTTAGACAGGGCGAGTGTGCGTGAATGACATCGGGTCGTTCAATAGGAATAACAGTATTAAGCCGATTGATTAAAGTTAAAATAACATCCAGTTGATTAACAACGGGCAGTTTACTCAGAAATGAAGGGTATGTGCGATAAAATGTCAGATCATCGATCTGTTCAGTTTCATCAATGCATTGGCTGTTCTCAGCGTGTTTGCAGCTGGTAACCAGTGCTGTTTGAATACCCATTTGATGCTGAATGGATAAAATTGACCGGGTACGAAACGTATAGCCGCTATGTAGTGGTAAAGAATGATCAAGTACGTGAAGTACTTTAATATTGCTATCCATGACCGATGCGGCGATTAAACATTTTAACGAAGATAAACAAAAAGAGGATGCCCAGGACTATGTTCAGCAGAATAATAGAAATGACTTTGTATTTGAGTGAGAGTAACTCATTTTGCTGCTCTAAGCTGTGTGGGTCTGGGTACAGTCGAATTTCCTGATTAATTCCGAGTAAAATCCCGGTTATTTGCTCTGCCATTCTGGAGTAGGAGCCTGCTAGTTGAATAAGCGGATTAGCATCATAACTGAATACATCATTTGCCCATATTAAAAATAACTGCGGCATGCCGCGTTGATAGTAATCCAATGCGGCAGCATTATCTTTGAAACCAAATTGTTCCTGAATAATTT
>DOOY01000057.1 GCA_003514765.1 Nitrosomonas sp.
CTGTCAGAGTACTGGAATTAGCAGATGTGCCGTTACCGCCTGACGTGGAAGTGGTGCGTGGTTCGGTGTGTGATGCCGATTCTGTCAGAAAAGCATTGAAAGGCGTTCACAGACTGTATCATCTGGCGGCCAATCCGAACTTGTGGGCGCATGATAAAAATGACTTCAGGCGTGTCAATTATGAAGGTACCTGCATCATGCTGCAAGAGGCTGCCAATCATGATCTAGAGGTCATTGTTTATACCTCTACTGAGTCTATTTTAACTGGGAAAACGCGTCATGTTGATACGGTTGATGCAGCTATAAAACGCGGTATCCATGACATGCCCGGACCTTATTGCCGGTCAAAATTTCTTGCAGAGCAGGCTGCTTTTAAAGCGGCCGAGGATGGTCAGCCTGTTGTCATTGTCGCCCCTACCCTGCCGGTTGGGCCTGGTGATCGTAAAATTACGCCGCCTACACGCATGATTCTGGATTTTATCAATACACGCACGCCGGCTTATCTTGACTGTGGTTTTAATTTGATTGATGTTCGCGATATCGCAGCTGGGCATATACTTGCGGCCGAGCAAGGCAGGCATGGAGAGCGATATATACTGGGCAATGAAAATATGATGTTGGGTGAGTTGTTGCGTATGATTGAGGAGATCACCGGACTTGCTATGCCCAAAGTACGTATTCCGTACTGGGTTGCGTTAACTGCGGGTGCTGTTTCAGAATTTCTTGCTGATTATGTGACACACCGTCAGCCCAGAGCACCATTAACTGGCGTGAGATTGGCGCGTTATCCGATGTATTTTGATAGCGATAAATCAGTCAAAGAGTTGGGGCTGCCGCAAAACACCTTACGTCAAGCGTTGACGGATGAAATTGATTGGTTAAGTAGTCAAGGGTTCATTACGCGCCGCTTACCAATGCAACAGCGGGTCTAGCTGTGACGTATTTTAGTTTTGTGACATGGCGGAACATCCCATATAAAATAGTAAGTGCTATAAAGTGATAATGTTGATCGGTTTTTTTATTGGTAAATGTATGGACATGTTCAGACCCGCTACAGTATGAGCTCGAAGAAGGTAAATAATTTGCCTGCAATTATTTTGTTATTGGCCCTTATTTTAATACTGCAAGGCTGCTCTACGTTGTCTAAAAAAGACAGTGATGATGTGGATCCAATTGACCCGCACGAGGACATTAATCGTGTGTCATATAATTTCACCGATAAAGTGGATCGTGTGTTTTTCGAACCAGTAGTTGATGTTTATGTGGAATATGTACCGAATGCGGCTCAGCGTTCTATCGGTAATTTTTATGACAATCTTTCGTATCCGAATGTTGTTTTAAATGCTTTTTTACAAGGTAAGGTGAAGCAGGGTTTTGCGGATGGCTTACGCTTTCTGGTCAATTCGACAATAGGGCTGTTCGGCTTGTTTGATATGGCAACCCATATGGGACTGGAAAAACACGATGAGGATTTCGGACAAACTTTGGGCGTATGGGGTGTTGATACAGGCTCTTATTTATTTATTCCTATCATGGGGCCCAGCAGCAAGCGCGACGTGGCAAGCGTGCCGGTGACGATGGTAACCAATGTGCTGTTTTATGTAGGTGCAGTTGCTGGAGCAGGGGTGTTCGCGCCTTTAACCGTTCTAGGGGCAGTTGATAAACGGGCGCGTCTTGCAGGCCCTATGCGTATACGCGATCAGGCGGCGCTTGATCCCTATTTGTTTGTCCGGGAAGCGTCACTGCAGCAACGTGAATTTTTGGTTTATGACGGTAATCCGCCGCTTGATCTTTATGATGAAGAGCCATTTCAAGACAATCCATTTGAACCAAAAAATAAAAATCAGATTCCCGATGAGGACGCATCCGGAAAACGCCTGATGCAGGATACTGCTAAGCAGGACATTCAGGAAAACGGATCCGAATAGATAAAACAACATGGATGCATTCCTGAGATCCAGCCACTAACTAATTACATTGACATTGAAGATTTATATGCACGGGACGCAAGAACACATAGAAATGACCCAGGAAAATACTGATTTAACTAAGAAAAATGAAGCAGATGATCTGGCGCTGGATAACCAGTTTAGCAAGGCACGTTCGGCGTTATTGGCACTACAGAATCAGGATGGTCATTGGTGTTTTCCGCTGGAGGCCGATTGTACGATTCCCGCAGAATATATTCTGATGATGCATTTTATGGATGAAGTGGATATTACGCTTGAAAGCAAAATAGCCCGTTTTATCCGGTCGAAACAGGATCAGGTACATCATGGCTGGCCACTGTATTATGGTGGAGATTTTGATATCAGTTGCACCATTAAGTCTTATTATGCTTTGAAACTGGTGGGCGATTCCCCCGAAGAGCCGCATATGGCCCGTGCGCGCGAAGCAATTCTAAAACATGGCGGTGCAGCCAGGGCAAATGTATTTACACGTTTGCTGTTGGCGATGTATCAACAGATACCGTGGCGCGGCGTTCCTGTCGTACCGTCAGAATTGATATTGTTACCCAGCTGGTTTCCGTTTCATCTAAGCAAGATATCGTACTGGTCACGTACCGTGATGGTGCCGCTTTCAATTTTGTGTACTTTAAAAGCGCAAGCGGCTAATCCGCGTAATATTGATATCCGTGAATTGTTTACAGTTCCGCCCGAACAAGAAACGGATTATTTTCCCAAAGCGGAAACACGGCTAAAACGATTTTTTATGGGGGTAGAGCGCATTTTATCCAAAGTGGAACCGCATGTACCCGAATTTTTGCGTCGTTACTCAATACGACGAGCCGAACGCTGGATGTTGGAGCGATTAAACGGTGAGTGCGGAATAGGCGCTATTTTTCCTGCTATGGTCAATGCATATGAAGCACTGGCGCTACTAGGGTATGGTGATGACCACCCTGATCGCGTGCAATGCCGTAATGCATTAAAAGGTCTGTTAATTGATGATGGCGATCAAGCCTGGTGTCAGCCATGCGTATCACCCGTATGGGATACCGTGCTAAGTGGACTGGCACTGCAGGAAGATCCCGGAACGGATCAAAAACCCGTACACGCTGCAATGGACTGGTTATTGACAAAACAAGTACTGGATGAACCAGGCGACTGGCGTGATAAATGTCCAAGACTGCCGGGTGGCGGCTGGGCGTTCCAATATGCCAATCCACATTATCCGGATCTTGATGATACCGCAGCCGTTGCCTGGGCGTTGGTGCAAGCACAAACACCGGAAAATGCGCGAACTTATGAACAGCCGCTCACGCGCGCCGCCAACTGGCTTGTGGGCATGCAGTCCAGCAATGGCGGTTTTGCTGCATTTGATATCGATAATACCTATCACTATCTCAATGAAATTCCATTTGCCGATCATGGCGCCTTGATTGATCCTCCAACCAGTGATGTGACTGCTCGTTGCATTGGTTTTCTCAGTCTGTATGGTGAGTCGCGTCATCAACAGGCAGTACAGCAGGGTATCGATTTTTTACTTCAAGAACAAGAAGCCAATGGCGCCTGGTTTGGTCGCTGGGGTACAAACTATATTTATGGAACCTGGTCAGTATTGGAGGCTTTAAGGCTGGCCAAACTGGATGTGAATCATATTTCCATTCGACGGGCAGTGCAGTGGCTAAAATCGGTGCAGCGGGCAGATGGTGGTTGGGGTGAAACAAACGATTCCTACTTCGATCAACAACAGGCAGGCCGGTTTGAGACCAGCACCTCTTTCCAGACGGCTTGGGCTTTGCTTGGTCTGATGGCTGCCGGAGAAGTCAGCAGTCAGTCGGTCCATAATGGATTGGATTATTTGTTGCGCAATCAATCTGCGGAGGGTTTATGGGAGGAGCCGTGGTTTACTGCGCCGGGTTTTCCACGCGTTTTTTACCTGAGATACCACGGTTATTCCAAATACTTTCCAGTATGGGCATTGGCCCGTTATCGCGCCTTAACCAGGGAGCGTCAGGAATGAGCGATAGTATCGTGGGCATTGTGTCTGCATTAAAGTCTGAAGCCAGTTGTTTAATGAAACTGCGTTTTCCGCTCTTTAAAATTGCCAGAATAGCGCCGACTACGCGGCTTTGCCTCAGTGGAATGGGTAACGAAGGCGCATTAAAGGCATCCGAGATACTGCACGAGTATGAGGTCGATGCTCTGCTCAGTTTCGGTGTGGCTGCTGCCTTGGATAACAAATTGGTGCCCGGAGATCTGGTGGTGCCGGAAATGATTTACCTTAACGGCATACAAATGCCGGTGACATTGGAGTGGCGTGAACGTGTGATAAAGTTACTGCCTTCATACTTAACTGTTGCGGGCGGTACGCTGGCTGGCAGTCCGGCGCCGTTATTTTCAAGACAGGAAAAATTAAAACTGGGAGAGGAAGCAGGTGCTTGTGCCGCAGACATGGAAACAGCGATTGTAGCGGCATTTGCCGCACAAAAAGATATACCTTTTATTGCGATACGTGCAATCGTCGATCCGCTTGAGTTTTCGCCGCCGCGCGCGCTGTTAGATGTAGTTTATGCTGATGGCACGACCGATATTGTGCGGCTGATACCTTTACTCTTCAATGGTTCCGTACCCTTCAAAACGCTTTTTCATTTGGGAATGGGGATGTATGCCGCGCGTTCTACTCTGACAAAAGTCGTCGAGAAGGTCGGTTTGAGTTTTAAAAGTGAGTTAACGGATCGGAGCCACGCGTATGTTCAAACGGAAAACAAAGAAGCGGCCAGCGAGAGGACCGATTAAAACAAGTGATGGTGTTCAGCGTTTAATTAAAAATAAGAAATGATGCATTCCAGGCGTGATTTATCCGTCTTCTCGGGCGTATCAAATTCCGAACG
>DOOY01000070.1:0-867 GCA_003514765.1 Nitrosomonas sp.
AGGATCAAAAAATAAAATTAAAACAGCGTTTGTCAATTTTATTGGCACTTAAACAATATGAACGCGCCGCCAATATGGAATCTGCTTTGTACCGGACGGGGCTGCTTGAAGACCAGCATGTGCGCTATGCATTAGCTTACGCGTACTTTTCAAGCGGCCGTTTTGCCGAGGCTAACAAGCACCTGGATCATTTGTCTGAGAGCGAATTGTTTAGAAAAGGCGTGGAACTGCGCCGTCTGATGCAAGTGTGTAAAGAAGAACCATGGAAATGCATTTAGCAGTTGTTTGTTTTGCATTCCGGGTGCATAGCGTATTCGGCCTGTCTCCAACTTATTACAGATAAATCTCCTTAATGATCGGAAGCCGCTTCAGCTAAAAATAATCCGCAGTCTGATCAATCATTTTTCCCCATGAACACCCTTTTAAAAACGGTTAAAAACAAAATCAAAAAAAGTCTTTCCTGTCTGGCTGTATGGATGTTGACCGGCCTGTTTTGCGCTTATGCCTGGGGAGATAGCGAACAACCGGCGCTGGCTGAATTTTCAATTTACCTGTTTCAGGAAGGTTTGCCAATTGCGGATGCCGAGTTAACAGTCACCAGCGTAGACTATGATAAAACCGATGCGCAATTGATTGCGGACTCGCCTTCCGTATTCAGTTGGCGCGCCGATGGCGAGGCGGCTATAAAAACAAATGCCAACGGCAGTGTGGCGGCAAAACTGCCGCCGGGTGAATATCATATGAAATTGACGACAAGCGACCAGTCATATTCATTTGATTTGCCACTGCGAGCGGCTGAAAATGTACAGATTCTGCTGACTTTTTATCCGGATGGCCGCGTGCCGCAGCTGAATATTGAAAGTTCGG
>DOOY01000070.1:1047-3121 GCA_003514765.1 Nitrosomonas sp.
GTGATCAGTGTGAAAGTGCTTTCCGTAGAAACAAACAGACCGATCAAAGATGTGCAGGTTTTTGTAAGCGGTTTGCGGCAGCAGCTCAGAACCGATGACGAAGGCCGGCTGGAGGCCACGATTCCGGTTGGTAGTTACAGTGTTTCGTTACTGCATCCGGCTTATAGCAGTCAGACTCAGGATGAAGTGGAAATTATCAATGATCAGACGACTGAAATAGCATTCAATTTGACTCCGGCAGGCGTTGAACTGGCTGAATATGTGGTTTTGGAACCCCATTTGGCCGGTACGCTGGCTTCGGTAATTGAAGAACAAAAAACATCGACCGAAGTGACAACCGTACTGGGCGCCGAACAATTCAGCCGCAGCGGGGATTCGGATGTGGCGAGCGCATTGCGCAGAGCTTCCGGTTTAACGCTCGTAGGCGGACAGTTTATTTTTATCCGCGGCCTGGGCGAACGGTTTTCATCGACACTGGTAAACGGTGCTGCGGTTCCGAGTCCGGATGCGACACGCCGCGTTGTGCCGCTGGATCTTTTTCCCACCAATTTTCTGGACAGCGTACTGGTGCAAAAAACCTATTCGGCCGACCGCCCGGGTGAATTCGCAGGCGGAACGCTGGAAATGCGTACGCGCGGCATACCGGATGAGTTTTTCTTTAACTTGAGCGCGAGCACTGGATTTAATGACAATGCTTCATTCGCTGACGGACTCTCTTACAAAGGCGGCGGCATTGATTTTCTGAGTTTTGACGATGGCGCGCGCGATCTGCCCGGTTCGATCGCAGCAGCAACGGCCAATGGCGGCACTATTCAGCCTCAAACGCTTTTTAATCCTGATGGCTTTACAGCTGCAGAAATTGAATCCTTCGGTGAGGACATCTCGGGTGTGTGGGATGTGACGGAGAAAAAACAGGGGCCTGATGCCGGGTTCCAGGCTGCATTGGGTGATGTGTTTAATATGGGTAATTTCAGGGCCGGTTATATCGCCGCTGGCGGCTGGAATCAGCAATTCAGAAATCAGAATGAAATCAATCGCGAATTTACACCGACAACGGCAAATGACAGCTTACGGCTGATTCAGGATTTCGATACCAAGCGTACGTTAAGAACAATGGAATTGAATGGTTATTTGGCGGCGGACTTGGAGTACAAGGACAATCATCGTATTTTTACCCGCACCATGTTTTTGCGTCAGGCGGTCGATGAGGCCAGGATCAGCCAGGGTTTTACCGATGCCGAAGTCACCGATGTGCGCCGGACAAAACTGCGGTTTTTTTCCAACCAATTATTCATGCAACAGGTCGGTGGCGATCACCGGCTCGACTGGGCGAAGGATTTATCGATTAACTGGTTGTATACCAATGCAACTGCAAACCGTGAAGAACCCAATACACGGGACTATCGTTTTGATGAATTAACCGATGGCAGCTTTGCATTATCCCGAAGAGCGGATAGCAATCAGATTTCTTTTGGTGATCTGACTGATAAAGACGAAAGCTGGCGCGTAGATACCAAATTGCCTTTGGAATTTCTTCAGGATTATAAAGTTACATTAAGCGGCGGTTTCATTCTTCAGGACAAAACACGCAAATCCGGTATCCAGCGTTTTGCTTTTTTCCCGGTAGGGCCGAGTGGTTCAGATCCGGCCGTATTGCAACAATCATCACTGGAATCGATTCTTCAACCATCGAATATCGGACCAAACGGTTTTCAGTTGCGGGATACCACGCGCCCGACCGACAGCTATAATGCGTCGCAAAAATTGTTTTCCTATTATGGGAAAATGGATCTGGCGCTTTATGACCGCGTCAACATTACTGGGGGAGCAAGATGGGAAAAAAATGATCAGTTTGTCGAAACATTCCAGAATGTCGCCAACTCAAATCAATCGGTCACCAGTGAAATCAATCGCACGGATATGCTGCCTTCGGCCACAGCTACCTGGCTGATATCCGATAAGCAGCAATTGCGTGCCGGCTTCAGTCAGACAATCTCAAGACCGGATTTCAGAGAATTGTCGCCGGCACCTTTTACCGATCTGAATACCAATCAGGAGACAACCGGTAATCCGA
>DOOY01000069.1:0-13938 GCA_003514765.1 Nitrosomonas sp.
CCATAGCCTTGCTATGCTCATCCTCGCCTTGCATTGCATCCCGCCAGACGCGCCCAATCGTCACACTTATTTCTTCACGGCTCCTAATTGTCAAAATTACTGGTTAATAGGCTGTTGAAAATTTTTCTGCGTTACCATTACAGCGTCAAAGATTGATTGTACTGTCTGCATCGGTATCTGATTAAACACTTAACACCTGTTTCCTGAAAGCTGGTAAATTCTGACAGATCGCACGAAAAAGAAAAAACCGCTTCAATGTGTTGTTCAGGAAGGTGTTCATCTTCAAATAATACACGTACTTTCCGAATATTTTAAACGTATTTGGCATAAGCATAAAAGGAGCATATACGATGAATTCCAGTCAGACCGCTCAAAAACCACAAGCCGGACTCTTAGATAAAATGCGTAAAACCATGGGTCTTGGTAAAATTGAACGACTTACGCTTGAAGTTAATGAACCGCCTGCAAACAGAGGCAATCGCCTGTGTGTCAGTGTTAGCGATATTCATTTAACGGATGGCACGGTAGGGTTCCAGAATTTAAATAATGCCGCCTGGAATTCCTTTTTCGACACTATAAAACAGCGCTGTATTCAATATGCCATCAGCGAGCTTGTCTTTGTGCTGGACGGCGATGTCGTCGATATGATCCGCAGCAGTAAATGGGCAGCACATGAGCCGCCTATCTATCCATGGGAACGAAACAGAAAAGAAGAGTTCTCCGCTGTCGTCAATGCCATTATTAAAGACGTCGTAGAAAACCAACATGCATATTTTTTTCATTGGCTGCGTGAACTGGAAAACAAATTCAAACAGGAAAGCCAGCTTAGCAATATTTCGGCCAGAATTGTAATTATGATCGGCAATCATGATAAGGAACTGTTTTGTGATCCGGAAGCATTAAAGTATTTTTATGAAAAAGGACTGGGGCGTAATGTCAACCAGATTCCGGAAGAAGAGCGCCGAATGCTGGGCCGCATGTACGGTGACGAAACCATGTTTCTGGACCCAAATCAGGCGCCATATCTGCCTTTTTACTACGGTGATACCGGTTTCCGGTTTTTTGCCACGCATGGACAATGGCGTGATGAAGCGAACAGCCGCCGTATCAAGGCGGAAAACGGCCGGCCCGGCTGGAAGGTTGCTAATGGCTGGCAGATAGAAACCTGGCAGCAATTGAAATTTTCACCTTTTTTCGAGCCCTGCTTCGGTGATTCGGTTGCCGCCGGGGTGCTGTCAACCTTCATCTATAAAGCCAAGAAAAAACTGAATGACGCCAATTGCCATGACCCGCGCCTGGGCAGTATTCTCGACGAACTGGATCTTTACCGTCCGACTTACGCCGCTGTCAACAGAATACTGAAAGAGTCCGCAAAAATGCGCGAACAGAATAAAGATCAAAAAATTATCGACATTATTGAAAACACGTTATATGAATGTATTCTTGAATGGCTCAGCTGGGACTTTACTTACCAGTCCTCACCGGCGTTGCGCAGAAAAGGACTCAAACTTGCCAAGCGCATTCTGGAAATCATGAAATCAGTCGGCCATGGACTGGAAATCAAATCAATTGCTGCTTTGATGCGTATTCTGGCCTTTTTCGATAGCCTGCAACCATCCAGTGTTAAACTGTCGGTGATGAAAAAATTTCCCAGTTTTTTGCCAGTATATCGCCACTACAATTTCCAGATTCACGGTGAGGGCCATACCCACAAACCGTTGCAGGAAGAACCTAATCTGGACACAGAGCACCCGATAACCTATATCAATTTCGGCACTTGGCGGGATCAGATCATTTCCAGAAAAAAGAACGGCTATCGCCGTCGCGGCATCTTGCGCGCTTTATTTATTCTGGACATTGTCAACTATAACGACAAAACAAAAGGTGAGATGCCACGCACTTTTGACTATTTTGTCGAAGATATCGTCCACTGGAGTGATGCCAAGGATGCGCTGGATGTAACCGGACATATTGCACCCAGACTCTAATCCGGTACTTTGATGGAATACTGGAAACAGATCGCGGCCGAACCGGACGCGGCGGGCATTGCTTTCAACGCTGCTATTTTTTTACCGGTTCCATCAACTGCCTGTCCAGACACTCGAAATAAAGGGCAGCATCCGGCGCCGTCTGACTGCGCTGCGCCTGCCATAGCATCTCAGCCAGACATTCCATCATCTGATGGGCTGCATCATGCTCGCTGCCTGTCTGTTGCTGTAATCGCAAGAAACGCCCGCAGATACCGGTCGGTTGATCTATAGACAACTGCTCTTTAATCGCAACATGCATACTCATGTGCAAGAATGGATTGGTGTCACCCATTTCCGGCAAATAATCTTTATCGCGGTAACGCGCTTCATCTTCAAGAATGCCATGGTACTCAGGATGCAGCAGGATCACTTCCAAAGCAATCTGTTCAATTCCTGTTAATACTTCTTTGCGGCGGTATTTACCCCAGGTATCAAAAAATAATTGGCGTGCCTGATCTCTGGTTGGTTTGAACATATCATCAACAGCTAAAATTATTAATTAAATCGTTTTGTCCTTGAATTCGCATAAATGCGCAATAATGCATTTGGCGCATTCCGGTTTTCTGGCCTTGCAGATATAGCGTCCGTGCAAAATCAGCCAGTGATGCGCATCATGTTTGTATTCCTTGGGTACCACCTTAAGCAGCTTGCGTTCGACTTCCAGCACATTTTTGCCTGGAGCAAGCCCCGTGCGGTTTGCGACACGAAAAATATGCGTATCGACAGCAATCGTGGGTTCGCCAAATGCGGTATTTAAAATGACATTTGCGGTTTTGCGGCCGACGCCCGGTAATTCTTCCAGTTCCTTACGTGTACGCGGCACTTCCCCATGATGCTGGTCAACCAGTAACTGACAGGTTGCAATAATATTTCTGCCTTTCGTTTTGTAAAGTCCGATGCTTTTAATATATTCAAGCAAAACTGTCTCGCCTAAATCAAGTATTTGTCGGGGTGTATTTGCCTTAAGAAACAATCTGCGTGTAGCCAGATTAACACTTTTGTCCGTCGCCTGTGCGGAAAGAATTACCGCAATCAATAACTCAAAGGGCGTTTGATATTCCAGTTCTGTGGTGGGTTCCGGGTTCGCAGATTTCAGGCATGCAAAAATCTTATGTCGCTTGGTTGAATTCATGCGGTTTCTTGCAATCGACTCAAATCGGGATTATTTATTCGCCTGCGCACGCATGGCAGCGGCGCGCTTGAGCGCCGCCTGCACGATGGCGTGTTTACGCTTTTTATCTGAAAGTGCCGGGTTATCCGGAATGACCGAGGCTTCCGGCATGGTTTTTTCTTTTACGCTGATCTTCTTCCGTCCAATTCTTTGCTGCCTGAATTGATAGCGCATACGCGCCCGGTCAGCTCTCTTGGCAAATTCAGTGGCATATTCGGTTTGCTCACTGGCGGGAACCATACTGATACAATCCATTGGACAAGGCGCGACACATAACTCACAGCCGGTGCATTCATCGGCGATTACAGTATGCATCAGCTTGGCTGCTCCGACTATGGCATCTACTGGACAAGACTGAATACAAAAGGTACAGCCGATACAAAGATTCTCATCAATCACTGCAACCGCTCTGGGTTTCGGCAAGCCGTGATTTGTATTTAACGGTTTAGGGTCGATATCCAGCAACGCGGCAATTTTTTGTATTCCAACGGCGTCACCTGGCGGACATTGATTAATATCTGCGCGTCCTTCTACAATCGCAGTTGCATACGGCTCGCAGCCATCAAACCCGCATTGACCGCATTGCGTTTGCGGCAATACGGCGTCAATCTTTTTTATGAGTACTTTATCAGACTTCAACAAGAACCTGCCGGCTTTTAACAAAATATTTAAAAATCATGGAAATGATTCAAGTAACAAAGAAGTTGTCTTGAGTGATTCAGCTTGACGGCCGGAAGCTGGTTACACCGTAATAAGCAGCGACAATAGTGGTCAAGAAACCACCTATCCATATCAGTAATTCCTTAATTTCGCTGATACTTGTCATGATGCCCTTACATGTTCCTTCTACTACACATTCGCTTACCCCGTCATGTACAGCACCAAAAATCAAGAAAATCATGAAAACAATTATAGCTATCAATGAAAGATAAGCCATGCGCCGACGATTATTAAACCGGGAAACCGAGAAGTTAAATAACCATGCCTTGGTATCACCATCTATATCAGGATCTGCGGCAATTTCCATTAATATCCGCAACGGATCTCTCGCACTCTCGGGCGGCTCCTTCTTGGTCAGCGGCGGAAAGGATATTTTACCTTTTGTCGAATCTTTATTATTCTCAGTTGATTCATTGTTCATATACACGTCCCCTTTTTTACAGACTTCTACTTTCATTGGACAGCTGAACTATATCGAGTTTTGCATCAATAGAAAAGCCGCTTTCAATTCAGCACAGTCATTCAGTAAAATGTCCGTAGCTCATTTAAGCATTACCTGACAAATAAATAATGTTTTTCGAAATTTCATCACGGTCATCGCATAACCCATCAGTCTACCACCAAATAAATCCTTTATTTGACCAGATACAACCAGCCTTCAGCAGTAGCACTATAAGTAAGATCGCTTACCCGCGCTTTGTCAAATCACTATGTGGGCGCTTTACGCTATAGATCTGCCGAACACACTGATGCGCAGCCAGCATTTCTATTTTAAGTCGTCCTTTCTCACGTTCCCGTTCACACTGCGACCGAATATTCCATGTGTGAAAGCCACTCTCTGAAGCATCAAATACCCGACACATGAAAGTTGCCGGATAAGTTTGTCGCATAGAATCAACTATCCCATATTTTATCGTGATTCCTTCGTAACAAGGACCGCACACTTTTGTATGAAGTCCCGATCCATCTTGATTTCTGCAAACTCGCGTTTGACTCTCGACAACTCAAATTCAAGTCCGACAAACAATTGACTTTAGTTTAATACTAACGCAACAGCAATGGTAAAACATCCAAAATAAGCGACTCATAATCTGTAAGAAATACCAATAATTCACTTACTTGACAATTGATTAAACTTACCGTAGCTTCTGTGAATAAAAGCTTTTTTTTCCAGACTCTGCTACGTTTTCAGCTGTTTTTATGATTACTGTTTGCAGAAATCATTGGAAAAGAAAGCAGCAAATACAAATAGTTCTAAGACCCGTTCATAAAGCCATGGGGAATGCAAATGCAAAACCTGGAACCTGCAGTTGTTATTGGCCTTTTTGCACTGCTTATATTGTCGGCACTGTTGGGCTTGCTTTGGTTGTCCCGATGGCTGGGCGGCTACCGGTCACAGTGGGATAAAGAACAGCCTTATGAATGCGGCATTCCTCCAACAGGTGACGCGCGTGCGCGTATGCCGGTGCGTTTTTATATAGTTGCCGTTTCTTTTCTGGTGTTTGATATTGAAGCGGTCTTTCTTTTTATCTGGGCTGTAGCATATTGGGAACTGGGTGCAAAAGGTGTGGTTGGCGCTTGCATTTTTATTGCGAT
Organism: Nitrosomonas sp.; assembly: GCA_003514765.1. Lineage (GTDB taxonomy): Bacteria > Pseudomonadota > Gammaproteobacteria > Burkholderiales > Nitrosomonadaceae > Nitrosomonas. Next base: position 5,518 of record DOOY01000069.1, read on the forward strand.
CCTGCTGCTTGGTTTAATTTATGAATGGCGCAAAGGAGGTTTGGCATGGACCCCAGACAAAATAACCAAGGACCTTTGACAGCCGTTTTCGGCAAACTGGAAGAGGTCGTCTCCTGGGGACGGAAGTACTCCTTATGGCCGTTCAATTTTGGACTTTCCTGCTGTTTCGTGGAAATGATGGCAACTTTTACGCCGCGCCACGACATAGCCCGTTTCGGTGCCGAAGTCATGCGCGGCACGCCGCGCCAGTCTGATCTGTTAATCATTTCTGGTACCGTATTCATCAAAATGACACCCATGATCCTGCGTCTCTATCATCAAATGCTCGAACCCAAGTGGGTTATTTCCATGGGTTCTTGTGCCAATTCCGGCGGCATGTATGATATCTACAGCGTTGTACAGGGAATCGATCAGATTCTTCCAGTGGATGTTTATGTACCGGGCTGCCCGCCGCGGCCAGAAGCATTGTTAGAGGGACTGGTCTTACTTCAAGAATCAATTGGTAATGAGCGTCGCCCGCTTGGTCTGAAAGTCGGAGAGTAACTGATGATTGACGGCAAAATGACGCTAAGTACTCAATTAGAAACACGTTTTAACGCTACTTCCTGCGAGCTGTCGCATGATAGGGTCAAAACCCTTTCAGTACCGCTTGAGCGCGTTACTGAAACGCTCGAATTTCTCAAATACGAGGCAACACCCCATTTTGAAATGCTTTTTGATCTGTCTGCCATAGACGAAACAGAGAGAAACGGCGGACTGACCGTGTTCTATCAATTGTTATCCTTGTCAGGCAACGCCGATTTGCGCATCAAAGTTAATTTACCTGCGAAAAACCCGGTACTGCCCAGCATTTGTTCTGTCTGGCGAGCCGCGAACTGGTACGAACGCGAACTCTACGACATGTTCGGGATTCACGTAGACAATCACCCAAATTTAGTACGCATACTCATGCCTGAATACTGGAAAGGTCATCCTTTGCGCAAAGAGCACCCTAACCGCGCCACCGATATGCCACCGTACCAGCTACCTGAGGCACATTATCGTGAAATTATGGAAAGTTACCGTGCCGAAGATTATCGCGAACCGATGGATGATACTGAAGAGTTGATGCTCAATATCGGTCCCACACATCCCGGCACGCATGGTTTACTTCGTCTGGTGGTAAGGCTGAAAGGAGAGGAAATTCTTGATGTTCGTCCCGATATTGGATTTCATCACCGCGGTGCAGAAAAGATGGCCGAACGCCAGACTTTTCACAGTTACATACCCTACACTGATCGTATAGACTATCTGTCCGGCGTACAAAATGAACTCCCTTACTTACTGGCAGTAGAGCAGCTCGCCGGTATAACAGTACCGGAACGTGCTCAAGTAATCCGTGTGATGCTCTGTGAATTATTCCGTATTTCCAGTCACCTGGTTTGGCTAGCCAGTTACTCACATGATCTGGGCGCGTTGGCGCCTCCATTCTATGCGTTTCGGGATCGCGAATATCTGTTCGACGCAATAGAATTGATTACTGGCGGACGTATGCATCCGGCTTTTTTTCGTATCGGCGGCGTGGCTATGGATTTGCCCGAGGGTTGGCACGAAGCGATACAGGCATTTCTGCAACGCATGCCAGCTGCAATAGACGAATACCAGGCGTTGCTTACACATAACCCTATAATGCGTGGCCGCACCCGTGGCATTGGTATCCTGTCAGCTACGGAAGCAATCGACTGGGGCGTCAGCGGACCCAATCTTAGAGCCTGCGGCTTTGCGTGGGATTTGCGCAAGTGTCGTCCCTATAGCGGTTATGAACAATATGATTTCGAGGTGCCTACCGCCATTAAGGGCGACTCTCTGGCCCGTGCCGAAGTACGCCTGGAAGAAATTCGTCAAAGCTTGCGCATCGTCGAACAGGCCATGCAAAACATGCCAAATGGCGCTGTACTTTCCGACCAGGCGCGCTACGCTTTTGCGCGCAAGGAAGCAACGCTGCAAGATATTGAAACACTGATTCACCATTTCATCACTGTCGGGCAAGGAATGACTTTTCCACCTGGAGAAAGCCTATTTATTACCGAAGCACCCAAAGGAATGAACGGCTATTTTGTCGTCAGCAACGGCACAGAACATCCCTACCGTCTGCGTATTCGCACACCTTCATTCCCGCATATGCAAGCTCTTGCACCATTGGCAACCGGGCACCTTCTAGCAGACCTGATTGCTATTCTCGGATCCATAGACTATATCCTCGCCGACATTGATCGTTAAAGGAAACGCTGATATGAACACGCTTGAAGTCCTGCAAAAAAATCTAGCTCACCTGTCACGTACTCATCCAAAAAGACGAGCGGCGGCGGTGCCGGCCATGCAGAACCTGCAGGCCGAACTTGGCTATCTTGACGACATGGCAATTACAAAACTCGCTCAGATCACCGGCTTGTCAACAACCGAATTAGAAGAACTGGCCACCTTTTACAGCCTGATCTACCGTCGCCCTCCCGGTCGTCACGTTGTTCAAATCTGCGACAGCGTATGCTGCAACATGCGCGGAGCCGATCAATTATTGGAGTCAGCTGAAAAATATCTTCACAGACCTTTAGGCGCGATTACACCGAATGGCGCCCTTAGCGTGTTACCAAGTATTTGCCTGGGTCTCTGCGATAAGGCACCTGCGGCGCTTGTTGACGGAGAAGCACTGGGGCCATTGAATAATGCCTCTCTGGAAGCATTGCTTCAGCGCTTACAAAAAGGAGATTAGTATAGTGGAAGCCCTGCTGACTCGTCATCTTGATGCCACCATCCCCCTGAACCTGGCCGCTTATCAGGCGATCGGTGGTTACTGCAGTCTGTCCGCCGCATTCGATCTCAAACCCGAGAAAATCATCGAAACAGTGGAAGCCGCCGATCTGCGCGGACGTGGCGGTGCAGGGTTTTCATGCGGACTGAAGTGGCGCCTGCGGGGTGCAGATGCTCCATCACCACGCTATTTAATCTGCAACCTGGATGAATCAGAACCTGGCACTTTCAAGGATCGTTATCTGCTTTATGGCGGTCCACATCAGATCATCGAAGCAGTCATCGTTTCCGCATATGCACTCCAGGCTGAACGTGCTTTCATTTTTGTTCGGGGTGAATATGCCAAAGGCGGTCATAGTTTGAATCAGGCTATCCAGGAAGCAGAAACAGCCGGACTACTGGGGTCCAGTATTTGCGGCAGCGGCTTTAATCTGCAAATTGAAGTGCACCTAAGTGGCGGGCGTTATATTTGTGGTGAAGAGACCGCTCAGATTAACGCCATCGAAGGCAAACGCCCTAACCCGCGCCCTAAAATACCGCGACCAAGCACACATGGATTATGGGGTCAGCCCACCACCACGAACAATGTCGAGACACTGGTCAATATTCCCCATATTCTGCTCAATGGCGCAGACTGGTTTCGTAGTCTTGGTGTCAACGGTGGCTGCGGCCCCAAATTATTTTGTGTCAGTGGCAAAGTACGGCATTCAGGCTTGTTTGAATTGCCCTGCGGCACGCCGGCGGGGGAATTGATATTTGAACATGCCGGCGGTCTAGATGAGGGAAGAACACTGCTCGGCTTTTTACCCGGCGGTGCCTCAACAGCTTTTTTGTTGCCCGAACATCTTGATTTGCCCATGGACTTTGACCCGGTCGCTAAAGCAGGGTCACGGCTAGGCACTGGCAGTCTTATCGTTTTGGATGATAGCACCTGTCCCGTCGAGTTTACGTTGAATTTAATGCGCTTCTTTGCGCGCGAATCGTGTGGCTTCTGCACACCCTGCCGTGACGGATTACCTTATCTGGCGCAGATCTTAACTGCCATTGCTAGCGGTGAAGGCCACGCTGACGATCTGGCATTACTGGATGAACTGTGCGCCACTGTTGCTTCACAATCTTTCTGCGCTTTCGCGCCAGGCGCCGTGATGCCACTCATCAGCAGCATACAGTGCTTTCACACCCACTACGAACAACATATCACAAACGGACATTGTCCTTTTAACACAACCACTCAAGGTGAGAGACAACCATGAGTACGATTTTGATTGACGGTCGCGCCATTGCTTTCAAACCTGGTGATAATATACTTCGCGCTGCGCTGGAAGCCGATGTGGAAATTCCCCATTTTTGCTATCATGCCGCGCTTGACAGTCTCGGCGCCTGCCGCCTCTGCGCCGTGGAAATCACACCCAAAAATTCCAACGAGGCCCCACGACTGACAATGGCTTGCCTTGAGCCCGCCAAAGAAGGCCTGGAAGTTTCCGTCTCAGCTGCCGCAGCACAACAGGTAAGGCGACATGTTATAGAGTTGCTGATGATCAATCATCCTCATGACTGCCCGATCTGTGATGAGGGCGGCGAATGTCATTTGCAGGAAATGACTGTCGCCTGCGGGCCGCCCTATCGGCGCTACCGCGGCCGCAAGCGCACTTTCACAAATCAGGATCTGGGTCTCTTGATTCACCATGAGATGAACCGCTGTATTACTTGTTACCGCTGCACTCGCTTTTACCAGGATTATGCATTGGGTAACGATCTCGGTGCCATGCGTTTGCGCAATGAAGTTTATTTTGGACGCTTTCAGGATGGACCGCTAGAAAGTCCCTTTGCCGGCAATCTGGTCGAGATCTGTCCGACTGGCGTTTTTACCGACGCCCTATTCCGGCAACGGTTTGCGCGTGCCTGGGATCTGAATACCGCACCTTCCATCTGTCCTCACTGCAGCGTCGGTTGCAATACGCTACCCGGCGCAAGAGACGGCACGCTGCGCCGGGTCCGCTCCCGGACGCATCCCGAACTCAACCGCTGGTTTATCTGTGACCGCGGGCGCTATGGTCATCAGTACAGTGAACATTGCGCCCGTCTGCTGTCACCACGCGTCTCAGGTGAAAACACAAGTTACCACAAGGCACTTAACGCAGCTACAACACGGATCAAAGCGACTCAAAACTGTATTGGAGGGATCGGTTCGGCACGCGAGGATCTGGAAGGTAACACAATGCTGCAAGCCTTGCTTAATGAAGTAGGCGGGGTCTTTACAGCATTTAATGATCCTGCACTGGAAGCTGCAACAATCGCTGCCGTCAGCTGGCTGCAAAATTCGGCAGGCGCCCCGTCCCTAATTGAAATGGAACAGATTGACGCAGCATTGATTATAGGCGATCTGACCGCACATGCCCCGATGATTGATCTGGCCTTGCGCCAAGCTTATCGCAAAGGCGCTGAACTGACACTGTTTCACAGTAGCCCCACGCCGCTGGCTCAGTTCACAACCAGTGCAATAACGGTGCCGCCTCGGGAAATGTATGCAAAGCTATCACATTTGTGCACACTTATTAACGCCCTATTGGCAGGCAGAGACATTTCTGATGACCCAATGACAGTCATCGCGAAATCCCTGATGAAAGCCCGGCAACCGCTACTGATCGGCACGATCGAAACGCTAACGGCAACGGATGCGTCCGTTCTTGCAAAACTGGCAATTGCGTTAGGACCCAATGCCAGGCTCACATACGCATTATCCGGTCCCAATGCTTATGGAAGTGCTTTACTTGCACCGGAGGGCAATGCCATGCAGATTCTTGAGTCAGTTGAAACTGGAAAAATCAAGACTTTGATTGTTGCGGGTAATGATCCATTCAGCGACCCGCGTTTTGGCTTGCGCTGGCGTGCAGCATGCAGGAATCTCAACACGCTGATCGTTCTCGACTGTATCCTGACAGCCACTGCAGAAGCAGCTGATATTCTGCTTCCTGTAGCCGCATGGACAGAACGCGGGGGTACTTTTGTCAACTACGAAGGCCGTGCCCAGAGCTTCTTACCTGTTTTCCATCGCCCTGAATACCTGCCCAGTGCAGCGGAGGTGATTGCAGACCTGGCCAAGTATCTCGAATGTTCACGGCAAAATGTTTTATCTGTACTGCAAGATACTTTTCCTGATTTCCAGGTACCTGCACCGGGTACGTTAGGATCACCGATCCCCGTATCCTTGCCACCCATCTCAGACACTCCATCTGCGGGCTCCCCACCGCTATCCAGCAATAATAGTACATGGCAGACTGCTCTGATGAGCTGGTACGGCGATGAAACGCTTGCCAGCTTTGCACCAGGCCTGACTTCGCTTGCACCAGCGACTATTGCAATGATTGAACAGGCAACTGCCACTGCAACAGGCATTGTGGATGGTTCTATAATCAGACTGCGCGGCTCTGCCGATTCAGTAGTACTCCCCGTGCAGCTTAATCAAAACATAGCTGCTGGCACAGTCGGCATCGGACGTAACGTGCTCGTTCGATTAGGCCTCGGCCACGGCGACCCAATTGAACTGGAAAAAGTGTTATGAATCTCATCCAATGGCTTCTGACGCTTTCAGGGCTGGCACTAGTACTGCTGGTATTGTTTTCTATCGCGGCCTTGATGGTTTATGGTGAGCGCCGGATAATCGCGCTGCTGCAGGATCGCCTCGGCCCCAACCGCGCCGGTCCTTTTGGCATATTGCAACCCGCTGCCGATTTTCTGAAACTGGTAACCAAAGAACACTTCGTACCTCCTTTTGCCGATCGTAAAATCTATATTATCGCTTCAATTATTGTCCCTTTCACCGCGCTGCTCAGTTTTGTTGTCGTACCAGTAAGCTATAACTGGTGGCTGGCAGATATTAATATCGCTTTACTGTTTGTAATGGCACTGTCTTCGTTACGGGTTTACGGCATTATGCTCGGCGGATGGGCTTCCAACAGCAAATATCCGTTGTTTGGCGGTCTGCGCTCTGCTGCACAAATGATCAGTTACGAATTACCGATGGGACTCGCGCTCATGGGCGTCGTGATATTAAGCGGTTCATTTAGCCTGGTAGATATTGTTTCGGCTCAGGAAATACCGTTTATTATTTTGCAACCCATCGGATTCATTATCTTCCTGATATGTGGCATTGCCGAGACCAATCGCTTGCCATTCGACCTTCCTGAAGCTGAAAACGAACTGGCATCCGGTTACAATACTGAATACGGCGATATCAAATTCGCTTTCTTTTTTCTGGGCGAGTACATTGGTGTACTCCTTATTGCGGCATTGGCAACGGTTCTGTTTTTAGGCGGCTGGCATGGCCCATGGTTTCCTGGTGTCGTCTGGTTCACAATAAAAACACTAGCATTGATTTTTCTATTCTTCTGGTTGCGCACAAGTCTGCCTCGACTGCGTTACGATCAACTTATGCATATTGGTTGGAAGTTCTTATTACCCGCAGCTTTGGTTAACCTCATGGTTACAGCGGTATTAGGATTGTTCTGGATGGAAGGTTAATAGCCATGCAAAAAAAACGAACGAATAAACCCGTACCAACACTGATTTTTGGACTATGCCGCTCACTATGGACAGTGCTGCGCCACGCTTTTGTAAAACGTGAAACGGTGTCTTATCCCGAAATCAAACGCCCGTTACCCTCACGCTGGCGCGGGCGCATTGTGCTTACACGTGACCCTGACGGCGAAGAGCGCTGTGTTGCTTGTTACTTATGCTCGGCGGTATGCCCGGTGGACTGTATCCATCTGCAGGCACACCAAAATGACGACGGGCGCCGCTATCCGGAAACCTTTTCCATTAATTTCAGTCGCTGTATCTTCTGTGGATTTTGCGAGGAAGCATGTCCAACGCTTGCAATTCAACTCACACCGGATTTCGAAATGTGCGAGCGTCGTCATGAAAGTCTGATATATGACAAAGAACAGCTATTGATCGATGGACAGGGAAAACACCCAGGCTATAATTTTTACCGGCATGCTGGTGTTGCGATAAGCGGAAAAAAGATTGGTGCTGCTGAAACCGATATGTCGCCAGTGGATCGCGATAATAATCTACCCTGACAAAAGACGGCTCCTTTTTGATGCGATGCATCATACAGCAATTGACAGTCAACTGAAGAGTACAAAAAATTGCCACAGTAACCCTCAATCCAATGAATACAGACTATGTATGAAATTATTTTTTATCTCACTGGCGCCATCGCAGTGCTTGCTGCCGGTGCAATATTAATAGCGCCTCATCCGGTGCATGCCGCACTCTATCTTGTCATATCCTTACTGGCACTGGCATTGTTATTTTTTCTGCTCGGAGCACCACTGCTGGCCGCTCTTCAAGTCATGATTTATGCCGGAGCAATTGTGGTATTGTTTTTATTTCTGATTATGGTGATGAATCTGCGGCCCGGACAAGACCAGTCAGCGCCGCTGGCACCCGGCTGGAAAGGACCTGCATTCCTGGCGCTGATACTATTTCTGGAACTGTTGGTGATACTCAACAGATTCCAGTTTACAGCAACAAATAAAATTACAGCAATTGAACCCAAAGCAGTGGGGCTTGCATTATTCGGACCCTATCTTCTGGTAGTAGAAGCCGCTGCCGTTCTATTATTGGCGT
>DOOY01000069.1:14034-14583 GCA_003514765.1 Nitrosomonas sp.
CTGCCGTTCTATTATTGGCGGCACTCGTAGCCGCGCTTTATCTCAGCCGCAAGGAACGCTCATGATTCCGCTCAGTCACAGTCTTACTATTGCAGCACTGCTGTTCGTACTGGGGCTTGCAATCATACTGCTACGACGCGAACTGCTTTTCATTTTGATGGGCTTAGAAGTCATGTTTAACGGGGCAGCCTTGACGGCCATAGCAGCCGGTCAATACTGGAATAATCCCGATGGACAGGTATTGACCATCTTCCTGATGGTAGTCACTGCAGCCGAACTGGCCGTAGCGTTGATTCTGGTATGGTTAGCTTTTGAACACCTCAAAGCGACGCAGGTGGATATGCTCACCCGGCTTAAGGATGACACTAAAGGTGGGGCGCCATGAGCCAGTTTCTGTGGTTGATTCCCGGTTCACCCATGCTCGGTGCACTGATAATCGCCTTACTGGGAGGATACCTGAAGCAAAGACATTTCGCTATTCTGGCGAGTTGCGCCGCAGCCGTTGCTTTTCTGACCGTGCTGTTGGCATGGTTGATGGGTGCCGCCACC
>DOOY01000136.1 GCA_003514765.1 Nitrosomonas sp.
TGGATTGTGCAGCTTTTTCTGGATTTAGTGTAAATGTTCCGCCGTTATAGGTGCCAAATTGTACGGTAAGTGTTCCACTGCCTATCGATGTGTTGGAAGATGCGAAATTACCGGACTTTAGCTTTTGTGATTGTGCCAATGTTTGGATTTCGACGTCATAACTTCCGGTAATCGCAGAAGAATTAGCACTTACACTTGCCAGGGAAGTATCTGCCAATTTAGCAGAAGTGGCAGAAAAATTTGCCGGGCTTTTGAGTGCAGAAAGACTGCTCTGAAACGAAGAGAGCGCTCCCTTGAGCGTGCCGAATGCTGTCAATTGTGTTTGTTGCCTTGCTTCTTTAGTATCAAGGGCTAAAAGTGGTCTGCGTTCTACAGACATTAACTGGCTTACAATGCCGTTAACATCTAGTCCAGAGCCTATTCCCGGTGTTGATAGCATTTTTCTTGACTCCCTTCAGTTGATTGCATTTTCAAGCTTCATCGTCAAATAGCAAGCCCTGGATTTTATCCAGTGTTCGTGCAATGGAAATGGCCTCTTGTGACGGAAATTGCCTGATCACTTCCTGTGTTTGTGCATCCATTACTTTTACAACGGTTTTGCCCGTGTCTTCATCTATAGAAAACCGAAGGTTTTGTGCCATGTTATTGACAGTTTCTTGTATCTTTTCAACAGCCTGCTCGATATGTATATCAGACTTGGGGTTTTGTTCGATGCTGGCTGGATTAATTGAATCTGAAGATGCAGCTTTACTACTGTTGGTTTGTAAATTTTGCGAGACTGGCAATGTAAGCAAAGGCTGCGGGAAATTGCCTGCTGTATCATTAATATGATTTATTGCCATGTTATAACTCCTTCAAATTTAGAGAAACGCGAAATTATCGAGTTGAAAATTCCGCGTTTCATATTTAAGCTTCAGTACTTTATTTCTTAACGTAAGAGCGAAAGAACATTGTTGGGTAATGAGTTGGCTTGTGCCAGAATTGCAGTACCCGCCTGTTGCAGAATTTGCCCGCGTGTCATATTGGCTGTTTCTGCAGCAAAATCGGCATCCTGAATACGACTGCGTGATGCAGACAGATTTTCAGAAGTCGTTTGCAGATTTGCAATAGCTGAAGAAAAACGATTCTGAATTGCACCTAGATCGCCGCGTGAGCTGTTGATTTGGGCCAATGCAGCATCCAGTGTTTTAATCGCGGTTTGTGCACCTGTCGACGATGTGATATCCACTGTAGCTACTGAACTAAACGCACTGGTCGTAGCGCCAAAAACGTCTGCATTGCCGTTGCCCACAGTAATTTGACCAGCAGAACTTGTAAGTTCAACAGTGCCGGTAGCAATTGCCGAATCAGTTGCTGCACCACCAGTCAATTGTCTTGTGGTTACGCCAGCAGTGAAATCAGCAGTTTTCGTTGCGCCGGAATTATTGAAGTCTTGCAGTGCAATATCTCTTCCATCGGTTGTTGTCAGTGATATAACTGACTTATTAGTTGGATCTGCAAATGACGCAGTGACACCAGTAAGGGACTGCAAACCATTAATTGCAGAAGCCAGCCCACTCAAGTCGGATGCATCTGTTACATTGGCAGAGATTGAATTGCCATTTAAAGTCATGGTAACAGTGCCTGCAGAACCTACGTTGCCCAGTGTGGCACTATTGCTGGCCGTTGCGGTCACACCAACATCTGCTGCAGCAGAATTGATTGCAGCGGCGATTGTTTTGGCATCTGATCCTACTGCATAACTAATTGCACCGGTTGCGCCTTTGTTCGTGGTGATTACCAGGTCAGCTTCTACAAGAACACCGTTGCCACCTGAAACATCGGCTGCCGTGGCAGTTGCGGTTCCCATTGCAGTGCCATTTGTTGATAGAATATTGCTGCCCAATGCTGTGGCACGTGAATCACCGATCGAGGTAACGTTAATCGTTTGGTTTGCATTGGCGCCAACCTGGAAGCTCTGGTTCAAAAATGAACCATCCAGCAAGTTCGTTCCGTTGAACTGTGTTTGACTTGCAACACGTGTGATTTCTGATGTCAATTGTGAAACCTCAGCTTGTAGTGCTGCGCGGTCACTGGCGCTGTTGGTCGCATTCGCTGACTGGATGGACAATTCGCGGATACGCTGCAAGTTGTTGCCAATTTCATTCATCGCACCTTCTGCGGTCTGCGCCAGTGAAATGCCGTCATTAGCATTACGTACGGCTTGGTTAAGACCGCGAATTTGTGAAGTCATTCTTTCAGAAATAGCTAAGCCTGCAGAATCATCTTTGGCGCTGTTAATTCTAAGACCGGAAGATAAACGTTCCAGTGAGGTATTGAGAGAGGTCTGTGACATGTTCAAGTTGCGTTGAGCATTTAGTGATGCAATATTTGAGTTAATGGTTTGTGGCATTTGGATTCTCCTTATTTAAATGCTTAATATGTGGTTTTTTTCCTTTACGGTGGCTTAATCCTGCACTCTAAGAGGTAGTTAACCATCGTTGTAGCTGTAATCGGTTGACTTTTTAGAAAGTTAAGTGTTTTTGTTTTATTCAGATCAATTTTTGTAAGTTTTTTCGATCATCATAGGATTACAACTGCCGGCTTAGCTGAGAAAATATGTTATATAGGTGGTGTAGGTTGATACGTTTGGAATCTATAGGACACATCAGATTGAATACTATTTGTTTGCCTATGATGATTTGGGAACATGTGTATATACTGTCGATTGTGCTTCGCGGATATCATTACCAAGCGTGATCATGAGTCCAAGTAAAGGTCGGGTATTGAGTAAACTGTTTTAAGTTTGTTTGTCTGGCGAGAAAATAATATTGAAATAAATGCTTTTGTCGACAGGGTATTTTGTATTGCCGAGGGCCAGAAGGAAAAGATGGCGCCATTACACTTAAAACTTACCTGGGCGGTTTTAGGCAGTTCCTTGGCCAGTCTCTGTAAAAATTCTGTGTGGCTAAGAATCAGAAAATCAGGCATTTATGGATAAGAAAGAGTTGGATTATAATACTAGTAAGTAGTTTTCTTCTGCTGGATAATTTAAGTCAATCAGTCTATTATTCATAAGGTTATGTAATTGTTAATGGAAATAAGTTTGATTTGGGTCAAGATATAGTTGGAATTTGAGTGATCAAAAAAAGAGTTCTGAAAGTTCTGATAGCTGAAAACTCTGCCGCTGATGCAGATTTAATACAAGATGCGCTTGTGAGAAGTGGGTTGCAGTTGAATTATATGCGGATAGATACCGCGCATGAATTACGCAATGCACTTAGAACGAACGTATGGGATGTTGTGCTATCAAATGCTGATTTGCCGCAGTTGGGTGCCGATGAGATTTTGCAACATTTGTTGGATCGTGGCCATGATGTCCCCTTGATTGTTCTATCCGAGCAAGAAAATGAAGAAGCGGCTACATCTCTGATGGAGAAGGGCGTATGTGATTTTATTGTAAAAAAGAATCTGTCAAGACTTGCGCCAGTTATTCGTCGTAGCTTAAGAGCTGCAGAAAATAATCGACGTATTAATATTACACAAGTTGCACTGCAAAAAAGTGAAGCGCGTTTTCGTGCAATTACAACCAATCTCCCTGGTGTGGTATTTCAGTTTTTGCTGGCGCCTGATCAGAATGAAAGTTTTCCTTATGTGAGTAGTGCTTCCGAAACATTGTTGGGCTTATCACCACACACATTGATGTCAAACGCATCATTGTTTACGCGATTGATTTTGCCTGATGATAAAAAAAATTACGAGCGATTACTGCAAGTTTCTGCTGAAAAACTCTCTACATTAAATTGGGAAGGACGCATTCAAGTCAAGGGGGATGTCGATATTAAGTGGATCAGTCTTCGGGCAACGCCGAGAATGGCAGCTGATGGGGGTATTTTATGGGGTGGTATTATGATTAATATTACCCGAAATAAATTAGCTGAAAGTGAAATTGCTTATTCTCGGGAGCAATTGGCCGAATTGTCTTCTTATTTGCAAAAAGTCAAGGAACATGAGCGTGCGCGCATCGCGCGCGAGATTCATGATGATATTGGCGGTACATTAACCGCTATAAAATGCGAGTTAGTGCCTTGTATGGATTCCACGCCACGACCAAGTGCTTTTTATGAAAAAAAAGCAGCATTAATCGAAAGTTTAGTAGACCATGTAATTGATAGTACACGCAGGATCTCTTTAGATCTTCGGCCTGGAATCCTTGATTTTGGAATTGTAGCGGCCGTCCAGTGGCAGGCTAAAGAATTTAGTCGGCGTACAGGCATTACGGGCCATTTTTCATGTGAAAAAGAAGAAATTTTGCTGGATTCGGATTTGTCGGTCGCAATTTTCCGTATTTTTCAAGAAATATTAACTAATATTTCCAAACATGCACAAGCGACTGATATCTGGGTCAAACTTGCAGAATATGAAGGAAAAATCGTGCTGGAGGTGCTCGATAATGGCCGTGGAATCAATCAACAAGATATGGAGAAACAGGATTCTTTCGGAATTAGAGGAATGCGTGAACGTTGTCAGCAATTAAAAGGGACTTTTCATATCTCCGGTCAGCCGGGCAGAGGAACCAAAGCAAGTATTCTAATACCGATTCAAGAAGTGAAGCCGCTTTACACGGATGACCCGGAAGAAAATTTTGGAACTGGACATGACGTTGGTCAGAATGGTTTCGTAAAAATCGATAACCGGAGAAAACAATGATCCATGTGATGATTGCTGACGATCATGCAATTGTTCGCCAGGGTTTGAAACAGATATTGAACGAAACAGGAGATATCAGAGTGACCGGTGAAGCTGAAACAGGATTTCAGGCAATCAAGATTGTCCGCCATCACGATTTTGACGTTATGTTGCTTGATATTTCACTGCCGGACAGAAATGGAATAGAAGTATTAAAACAGATAAAGAAAGATAAACCGAATTTGGCAATTTTGGTTTTGAGTATGCATAATGAACATGAATTTGCCATTCGCGCATTAAAAGCGGGTGCCGCGGGCTATTTGAATAAACAAAGTGCGCCCGCTCAATTGGTGATTGCTATTCGTCAAGTTGCATCCGGTGATAAATATGTCAGTCCAGCCGTAGCCCAGGAGCTCGCGAATTCAATCAATTCTGATAGCGATCAACCACTATACACCATATTATCTGATCGTGAATTCCAGACGCTATGTCTTATTGCGTCAGGTAAAACCTTGTCAGACATCTCTGCAGAACTGTTTTTAAGTCCTAAAACTGTAAGTGTTTATCGTGCTCGTATTTTGGAAAAGCTTAAGTTAAATAATAATTCGGAGTTAATACGCTACGCTATAAAAAACAAGTTGGTGGATTGATGTTGTTCAAGGCTACACAGACCATGTCTATAAATCCAAATAAGTGTTGAAAACTGTGCTTGGAAAATATTCATAACCAGAAATGCAGAAATTTGATCGAGAACTCGATGCGCGTGGACTGGTTTGTCCGTTGCCTATCCTGCGCACTAAACAGTCACTTGCGGTAATGGCCAGCGGACAGATTTTGAAAATTGTCGCTACGGATCCTGCTGCGGAGATTGACTTTCAGGTTTTTGCCGAGCAAACGGGTAATGCGTTGTTATCAATGTCGGAGATCAACATGGAGTTTGTTTTTTTTCTGAAGAAAAGATAAGTTTTGTAATGAAAGTTAACAATTATTTTTAGCTCATAGCAAGATCACCACCAATTCTTTGGGTCCATGTATGCCATAGGTTAGTGTCTGTTCGATATCGGCCGATTTGGAAGGACCCGAAACCAGAAGTATATTTGCCGGCAATTCTGTTTTTATCCAATCTTGTACTTCTACCGCTTCGGCGAATGTACTGTAGACTTTGGATTTTTCCAGTAAAGCAATATGTACAGGCGGTACCAGCGACATTAAACGCGGCTCATGCGCATCAGGCCATAAGATCAACGTGCCTGTTTCTGCAATGCCGCCATAAGTGCTGGTAAAAGCGGCGTCGATGCCATCAAACATTTCCAACTTCCATTCGGCAATCGGCTGGCTGTAGTTTTTGAGTACGGGAAACCGGTCGGCTTGTCTGAGTATCGTTTCACCCCATTTTGTATTAGATGAAAATAACAGGTTGTTCAGATGCTTGGCACGGCATATATACTGCAGTTCGGTTAGCCAGTTATCCTGCGTTGCATCATGGATTTCAGCATGTGCAGCTTTCATAAGCTCCGTAAAACGGTTCACCTTTTTATCGGTATTCCAGTTCAGGCAATTCAGCTTATCCTGTTCTGCAGGTTTTAAATCGAAGCTTGGTGATTTGCGCAAACGACTGAGAATATGGTTGCGTGCATTATTCATGGTCGATTTTCATGGTTCTAAGATGTTCGTGCAATGTGGTTTCGGCGAGTTTAGGTATTTTACGTACTGTCGTCCAGGGAATCAGTTTGGCAGGGAGCACATTGCCCAAACGGGTAGCTGTTCTCATACACAGGTTATAAATTGCTGGATGCGTGCAACTCCAAGCCCATATTTTCCAGATTATGGCTTCCATCGATTTGCGGCCTGCTCCTGATCCGGGTGTGGTGCAGGCATCGCGACGTATATAGTCCCAACGTAACCGATTGATAATTTTAGGAATCGGAATCTGTACCGGGCAAACTTCTTCGCATGCGCCGCATAAGGTTGAAGCCTGTGTCAGCTCCCCATGTATATCAAGCCCATTTTTTTGTGGTTCGAGAATCGCACCAATCGGACCTGGAATTACCGTGTTATAAGTATGACCACCGATATGTTTATAAACCGGACAATAATTAATACATGCGCCACAGCGGATGCAGCGCAAAGTTGGCAGCAGCTCCGGGTCGCTGTAGATCCGGGATCGCCCATTGTCCAACAATACCAGATGGACCTCGGTCGGACCATCTTTTTCTCCCGGTCTGCGTGGACCGTTGATCATATTAAAGTAAGTAGTAATTGGCTGTCCGGTTGCGGAGCGGGTAAGCATACTCAGCAATGGCGGCACATCACTTAAATACTCGACGACTTTTTCGATGCCAGTAACCGCTATATGCAACGGTGGAACCGTAGCACACATGCGTCCGTTTCCTTCATTTTCTACCAGACAGAGTGTGCCTGTTTCTGCAACCATAAAATTGACACCGGTGAGTCCTGCCGGTGCTGTAGCAAACTTGTTGCGCAAATAATCCCGCGCAATTTGAGCCAGGGCATTGATATCTTCAGTATAAGGAATTTCTGGGAATCTATTGTGGAATAACCTGGCAATTTGTTTCCGGTTTTTATGGAGGGCAGGCACAATAATATGCGATGGTTTCTCGCCTGCAAGCTGAATAATAAACTCGCCCAGATCGGACTCCAGGCATTTAATGCCATGTGATTCAAGAAAATGGTTGATACCCATTTCCTCCGATACCATCGATTTGCCTTTGATGAGGAATTCAGCGTTACGTTGCCGCATTATATCGAGCACAATCCGGTTTGCCTGTTCATTAGTTTCCGCCCAATGTACCTGAGTGCCGTTACGGATTAAATTACTCTCGAGCTGCTCCAGTAGTTCCGGTAACCTGCTCATGGCACTGGCGCGAATTGTCATGCACTGTCTGCGTAGCTGTTGCAATTGATCCGGATCGTAAAATGCGGCACGGTGGTGATCCCTGAGCCTGTGTACCACGTTATTAACGTTTGTTCTGGTTTCCTCCTGGTTCAGGGCATGTTCAACACGTTTGCGAAATTCAGTGATCATGGTTCAGACGCGCTTGTTCTTTCCCAAAGAAATTCGGCAATATGCTGGTGCCGAATGTTACTGCCCTGTTTTTCCATAGTGTTACCGATGTTCATTAAACAGCCACAATCTTGGCCAAGCAGCCGCTCAGCGCCTGTATCATGGATGGCCCCGGCTTTCTCTAACACCATTGCGGCGGAGATTTCCGGTTGCTTGACTGCAAATGTGCCGCCAAAACCGCAGCATTCTTCATTAAATTTTGGCTCCAACCGTTTTACGTTTTTCATTTGCGCCAGTAAACCGTCAATCCTGTCTGCAATGTTCATTTCACGCCGCGCGGAGCACGACGTATGTGCCACAACTTCAATCGGTTCACCCAAATCCATCAGTACGATATCCAAGACATCAACGAGAAATTCGGTTAATTCGTATACGCGCTCTGCTACACCGCGTGCCTTGATCCGGTCAGGTTGTTTGTTAAATAGCTCGGGATAATGCACTTTCATCATTCCAGCGCATGAGCCGGATGGGATGATGATGGGAAT
>DOOY01000232.1 GCA_003514765.1 Nitrosomonas sp.
GCTCTGTTTTTAACAATGCATCCAGCGCAGCCGCTGCAAAAACCGGTGTTCCCGCAAAAATTATTTTCATTATGCTGTTCGTTTTTCAGACAGTAGAAATGGATTTCAAATCATGGAAGTAATTGGAAAAGATTGTTTTGTGGTTACATTGTGCTGCGCTGGTGTTTTTTTAATTTTGCCAGAACTCTGGATTGTTTAAACTTAGACCAGTATTCCACAAAAACTTTGCCCTCGAGATGGTCCATTTCATGCTGAATACATACGGCCAGTAGTCCTGCAGCCTCAAGCGTAAAGGACTTTCCTTCGGCATTCAGCGCTTTTACCGTTATTGATTCTGCCCGATTTACTTTGCCGAAAATTCCGGGCACGGATAAGCAGCCTTCTTCATACTCATGTGATCCGTTCCGCGCAATGATTTCTGGATTAATAAAGACATGTAGCTGATCATGTGTTTCAGAAGTATCAATGACGATAATACGCTCATGCACATCAACTTGTGTCGCTGCCAGGCCGATACCTGGCGCGGCATACATTGTTTCAGCCATATCTTGAATCAGCGTGCGTGTTTTGTCATTTACATGAGTTACAGGTGCGGCGACAGTGTGAAGCCTTTCATCCGGGTATTGTAAAATTTTCAGAATAGCCATAAAAAAATTATCTAATTTAACAAACTAAATAACCTGTATAGACCGTATCATTGACGGGTAATTCTGCGCTCACTAAAACTATTTCTGTATTTGAGGTTATTCATGCGTAAGCCTATTATATCCATAATCCTGTTTCTAAGCCTGCTTTCTGCGCTGCCAGTCGGAGCAGTTGATGATAGTATGTTAAGAAGTGATACACCTAATCGGTATGAGGTTGTAAAGGGTGATACATTATGGGGGATTGCTGCGCGATTCCTGAAAGAACCATGGCGTTGGCCCGAAATCTGGGGACTTAACCGTGATCAATTGAAAAGTCCCCATAAAATTTATCCGGGCGATATCATTGTTTTGGAAAAAACACTGAAAGGCAATCGCCTGCAACTCATTAAGGGTAAGGGAGATCAGAGAGCCGTCAAGCTATCGCCTCAAATACGTATTGAACAAGTTAAATCTGGTGCCATTCCAAGTATTCCGGCATCTGTCATCGAGCCATTTCTCAGTCAGCCACTTGTGGTTGAAAAAGGTGGCCTTGCACGAGCACCCCATTTACTGGGCACAAGTGATAACCGCGTTATTCTGAGTGCTGGCAACACAGTATACATAGGTAACATGCCATATGATTTGGGTAAAGCATGGCAAATTTTTAGAGCAGGTAAGGCACTGAAGGACCCCGATCAGAATAATCAGGTGATTGGCTATGAAGCAGAATATCTAGGCAATGCAAGTGTTAAAGCTTTTGATGAAATCAGTACGGCAGTCATTACACATTCGACGCAGGAAATTTTAAAGGGCGACCGTCTTATTCCCGCACCCGGTATTATTTTCAATAATTATGCGCCACATGCGCCTGATGTATTTGTCACTGGCCGGATAATATCTGTATATGGCGGAGTTACAGAAATTGGTAAAGGCTCTATTGTTACACTTAATAAAGGTATGCTGGACGGTCTGGAAATGGGACATGTTCTCGCGGTATATCGGAGAAGCCTGGCTCGAATGCCGGATGGGAAAATGGTAGCATTACCGGATGAGCGCACCGGATTGGTTTTTGTGTTTAGAGTATTTGATCATGTGTCCTATGCGCTTGTTGTGCAAAGCACAAGCGCAATCCAGATTCTGGATGCGGTCAAAAACCCATAAACCGGACATAAAATTAGAAGCAAATTTTTCAATCGCTATACAATAATATTTGCTTGACAGCTGATATTTATTACAGGAATACTATAAATACTGATTATTCAGGCGGGCCAGCGTTTTCTTAAAAAATTATATGAAACATGCAGCAGACATTGAGTCCTGGCTTCAACTCTGTCTTATTAAGGGCGTGGGCGATGAATCCATACGACGGTTATTAGTTGCCTTTGGTACCCCTGCCGCAGTGTTAACGGCGCCTGTAGCGATGCTTGAACGGATAGTCGGAAAATCAATCGCAAAGCACTTAAAGCTTAACGCCGATCCAGATAGAATCAATGTCACGCTTGATTGGCTTAGGGATCCAGTCAATTCGATTATTACGCTGGCTGATTCTGATTACCCGTCTCAATTGCTCAATATTCCAGACCCACCACCTTTGCTTTATTTAAAAGGCAGGCGTGAGCTTATGGATGCGCCTGCACTTGCAGTTGTCGGTAGCCGCAACGCGACACCGCAAGGATTATCGAATGCGGAAGCTTTTGCTGAATCAATCAGTAATGCCGGGATTTGTATCATCAGTGGCATGGCGCTCGGCATTGATGCTGCTGCGCATCACGGTGGTTTACGCGGGTCTTCCGCAAGTATTGCTGTTGTCGGCACGGGGCTGGATATCGTCTATCCGGCAAGAAACCATCAGTTGGCGCATAAATTGGCAAAAGAAGGTGCGCTGATATCAGAGCTGCCACTTGGTATGCCAGCTATTGGCAGGAATTTTCCCAGAAGAAACAGGATTATCAGTGGCATGAGCCAGGGTTGCCTAGTAGTTGAGGCGGCACTGCGAAGCGGATCACTGATTACAGCCAGGCAGGCGTTGGAGCAGGGGCGCGAAGTTTTTGCAATGCCGGGTTCTATTCATTCTCCACTGTCAAAGGGCTGTCATGCGCTCATCAAAGAAGGCGCCAAGCTGGTTGAAAGTACCCAGGATATTCTTGACGAACTGAATTACTCTGTCGTTCAAAAAAAACCAAGCACAAGCGAACCAGTGGATCATGAACTGTCTAATGAAAATACATGGTTGCTCAGGTGCCTTGGTCATGATGTTGTAGATGTGGATACTTTATGTGTGCGTAGTGGCTTGACGGTTGAGTCTGTATCCGCCATGCTATTAACGCTTGAACTTGATGGCCAGATCGCCAGTCTTCCAGGTGGATGCTATCAGAAAATTACAAAGTAAAAAATATAACAGTTAAATTTTTAAATTCCATGATGTTACAGATCGTATAACTGATATGAAGTGGATCTGCAGTCTAGTCATTGATCGGTTTGTACCGTAAACATATTTATAAATTTTAAAAAAATATGATGTTTGACATACTTTACTATTTATTTGAAAATTATTTTGACTCAGGGAGTTATCCTGATTCAGCGACGCTTACACGTAAACTGACCATGGCTGGCTTTAATGATGAAGATATTCATCAGGCGCTTGATTGGTTATCAGAATTGGCGCGCCAGGACATCGGAAGTTATCCTGCTACACTTGCCGACAACAATTCTTTCCGTTGTTTTAGTGCGCTTGAAATGGAAAATATTGATACAGAGGGGCGTGGATTCATTACTTTTCTTGAGCAATCGAAGATTATTAATCCCTTGCAGCGCGAACTGTTAATTGACCGAGTTATCGCTATGGACGAAGATTCTTCAAGCCTGGAGAAAATCAAATTAATCGTTCTGACAGAACTCTGGATACAAAACCAACTTTCTGATGACGCTATTCTGGAAAAATTATTGGTTGTGAGTGATTCACACTATAAGCATTAAGATCTTGGTGTTCATCGGTTGCAATTTCACTAAAGATCATTTTCACAGAAATGAATTTGTTCAAAATTATTCCAGAAAATAGGCCTGTTTTGCCAAAAATAAATTATAAATCAGTGATTGTCGCTTTGACGATCAAAAATACGACTAATTCTCTCTTTTCTGCAGAAGAGTCATGAACAAGTCATTGATAATCGCAGAAAAACCTTCTGTTGCGACAGATATTACACGTGCATTGGGCAACTTTACAAAACATACTGATTATTTTGAGAGCGATGAGTATATCGTTTCGTCGGCAATTGGTCATTTACTCGAGCTTGTCGTGCCTGAAAAATACGAAGTTAAGCGCGGTAAATGGAGTTTTACGAATCTTCCGGTTATTCCGCCTCATTTTGATCTAAACCCAATTGAGAAAACCGCTGCGCGATTAAAGCTTTTAACGAAGCTTATCAAGCGCAAGGACGTTGATACCTTAATTAATGCATGTGATGCAGGACGTGAAGGTGAGTTGATTTTTAACTATATTGTGCGCCATACGGGTACTAAGAAACCGGTTAAGCGCCTTTGGTTACAGTCGATGACACCGGACGCTATCCGGGAAGGATTTAAAAAGCTCTTAGACAATTCGGA
The DNA here is from genome assembly GCA_003514765.1 of Nitrosomonas sp. Taxonomy (GTDB): domain Bacteria; phylum Pseudomonadota; class Gammaproteobacteria; order Burkholderiales; family Nitrosomonadaceae; genus Nitrosomonas. The sequence goes on from DOOY01000232.1 coordinate 4,230, forward strand.
AGTTCATTCACTGGCGGAGGCTGCCGTCAGTCGTTCGGAATCAGACTGGTTGGTCGGGATTAACGGTACACGTGCCATGACTGCCTTCAATTCTCAGGAAGGTGGTTTTCATAAAACAACTGTTGGGCGCGTGCAAACCCCGACGCTGGCAATTCTGATTGAGCG
>DOOY01000119.1 GCA_003514765.1 Nitrosomonas sp.
CCGTCTGGTTAAAAATCTCCTGCATGCCGGTCGGGCTGGTGACGTTGATTTCGGTGAGATAGTCACCGATGACATCGAGGCCGACAAGCGTTAAGCCCTGTCTGGCTAATTCCGGCCCGAGGGTTTCGGCGATTTGTTGATCATGCGCAGATAGGGGTTGGGCGACAGCGGTGCCGCCGGTATTAAGGTTGCCACGCGTTTCGCCGGGTTTGGGAATACGCGCCAGTGCATGTGGTACGGGTTTGCCTGCAATCAACAGGATGCGTTTGTCGCCCTGGGTAATTTCAGGAATATACCGCTGCACCATAATGGTGCGCGTGCCATAGTGCGTCATGGTTTCGAGGATGACGTTGATATTATGGTCAGTTTCGTGCACGCGAAAAATACTCGCTCCCCCCATGCTGTCGAGCGGTTTTAAAATAATATCTTTATGCTCCTGTAAAAAAGCAATAATCAGGGATTCCTGCCGGGTGACCAGTGTCGGGGGAATAAACTGCGGGAATTTGGCAATAGCCAGTTTTTCATTAAAATCGCGGATACCGCGCGGACTGTTGATAATATGCGCACCCTGCTTCTCCGCCAGTTCCAGCAGATAGGTGCTATACACATACTCCATGTTAAACGGCGGGTCTTTGCGCATCAAAACCGCATCAAACTGATGTAGCGGCATGGCGGTTTTTTCGCCGGTCTGATACCAGCACTCCCCCTGCGCAACTTCTTCTATAATACGCAAAGTACGCGCAAAACTGACCACGCCACCGCCCTGCCAGATAATATCTTCCTGATGAATAATAAAAACCTGATGGTTACGTGCAACAGCCTCGCGCATCATGGCATAACTGGAATCCTTATGCGTTTTGATGGTTTCGAGCTGGTCGAGTATGAAAGCCAGTTTCATGGCAAAGCGAATGTCAAATCCAGTGCTGAATCAATGAATTGTTTGTTGCAGTTCCAAAGCGGCTGCCAGTAGAGCCAGCCTTGCCACCACACCGTAGGCATAATAACGATTGGGCATCAGGCCTTGTTGCTTTGCGTAGTTGGGCAGCAAACAATCGGGTTCGAATGAGAGCGGCACAAAATGCATACCGGGCGCATTCAGATTTTCATCAATACCTCGACCGGTATGTACGCGGTAGAATCCGCCAACGACAAAATGATCGATCATGTAAATAACCGGCTCGGCAACCGCCTGATTGATATTTTCAAAGGTATAGACGCCCTCTTGCACCAGTACATTAGTGACAGACATGCCTTCTTTGACAACCGCCATTTTATTGCGCTGTTTTCGATTCAACTGATATACTTCGGCACCGTCCTTGACGGTCATGATACCCATACCATAAGTACCGGAATCGGCCTTTACAATCACAAAAGGATCTTCCTTGACGCTGTATTCCCGGTATTTCTCGCGAATAACGCCCAGAATCTTATTCGTCGAATTGGCAACGCAATCTTCACCTTTCTTCTCACGGAAATTGATTTTTCCACAAGAAGCAAAATAAGGGTTAATCAGCCAGGGGTCAATGTCAATCAGACGGGCGAATTCGTCGGCTATTGTGTTGTATGCTTTGAAATGTTCCGATTTACGTCTTGTTGCCCAGCCAGCATGTAGCGGCGGCAGAATTGCCTGATCCAGATTTTGTAGAATTTCCGGAATACCGTTCGACAGATCGTTGTTCAACAAAACCGCACAGGGATCGAAATCCTCCACACCGAGTTTATTATTTTTCCGGATAATGGGTTCCAATGTAATTGACTGACCGTCAGGCAAATTAAAAATTGTTGCAGTTTTGATTTCAGGCAATAAAGTACCGATACGCACATACAATCCCGCGTGCTGCATAATGGTTTGTATGGACGCAATATTTTGCAGGTAAAATGTATTACGTGTGTGATTTTCCGGAATCAGGAGCACGCTGTGCGCATCAGGGCAAATTTTTTCAACAGCGGTCATGACAGCCTGCACACAGAGTGGAATAAATTCCGGATTCAGATTGTTAAAGCCGCCGGGGAAAAGGTTGGTATCAACAGGTGCGAGTTTAAAGCCACTGTTACGCAAATCGACCGAACAATAAAAGGGAACGCCATATTCGCGCCACTTGCCACGCAGCCAATGTTCAATTAACGGTTTTGCGCTGTAGATTCGGTTTTCCAGATCAAGAATTGGCCCGTGCAGGGCAGTCGATAGATGGGGTACAGGCATTACTCAGCGCTTTTCGGAAGTTTAACGAGATTGTCCTGAAAACGTCAGGGATTGTAGTATACATCAAGCATGGAAGGTTGTATTCCAGGACTTTGAAATTAACCGGAGTTTATGTTGCTGATAGCCTGGATATAGCAGCACCTTTGTGCATTTCGCACTTGATTCATTGATCGATAACAAATATTTTAAGCAACATACGTGGAAATATATGCACCCCTTTATCCGTATAAAAACCGATCATAAATAAAAAATAATGCTGATCATTGTTTTCCAAATTCTGCCAAAAATTTTCCCAGGAATTTTTATTCAAGATTAACTATATGACAAATCCCCTGCAGCCTATTCTCATTTTACTGGCGATTGCTGTAATCGCGGTCGTTATTTTTCGCTTGCTGCGTTTGCCGCCTATGCTGGGTTATCTGTTAGCAGGCGTCATTATCGGCCCGCATGCGCTGGGATGGGTGCCAGAAACGGAGGAAACACGTCATCTTGCTGAATTCGGAGTGGTTTTTTTAATGTTTAGCATCGGCCTTGAATTCAGCCTGTCAAAACTGGTCACCATGAAACGCATTGTATTTGGTTTTGGCACCTCACAAGTCGTGATCAGCATCTTGTTCGTCATGATAATCACCTGGTTTCTGGATATGGACTGGCGAGTCGGGCTTGCCTTGGGTGGGGCGCTGGCGATGTCATCAACGGCTATTGTCATTAAAATGCTGTCCGAGCGCCTTGAACTCAATACGCCGTATGGCCGGCAAGTAATTGGTGTTTTATTGTTTCAGGATCTGGCCGTCATTCCCTTGTTAATCATTATGCCTGCACTCGCAACCACGGTCGATAGCGAAACGGTTGATTACGGCCCAATGTTTGCAATTGCGGCTTTGAAAGCAATAGTGCTGCTGGCCCTGATTTTATCTTTTGGACAACGGCTCATGCGTTCCTGGTTTCATGTAGTGGCACGTCAGCGATCATCTGAATTGTTTGTATTGAATGTATTGTTTATCACACTGGGACTCGCATGGCTGACTGAATTGGCAGGACTGTCACTGGCACTCGGCGCTTTTCTCGCGGGCATGTTGATTTCTGAAACGGAGTATCGTTATCAGGTCGAGGATGACATTAAACCTTTTCGCGATATTCTTTTGGGATTGTTTTTTATTACCATCGGTATGTTACTGGATATTCAGGTGGTGATTGAAAATTTCCTGTGGGTGGCAATTATATTGACAGCATTGATTTTAGTGAAAATAGTGTTGATTACCGGACTTTCCCGTCTGTTTGGAGCGGAATCCAACATTGCAATCAGAACAGGCATGAATCTGGCGCAAGGGGGCGAATTTGGTTTTGTATTACTGGCGCAGGCGGGCAGCAGTGGTCTAATTGAAAACGCCGTTTTGCAGCCCATTCTCGCTGCCGTGGTACTGTCCATGTTTCTGGCGCCCTTTATCATTGAATATAGTGAACCGATGACACAGCGGCTATATACTGCAGAATGGCTGCAGCGTTCGATGCAAATTACATCCATCGCTGCGCAAACCATTGCGGAACAAAATCATGTCATCATATGCGGCTATGGACGCAGCGGTCAGAACCTGTCGCGCATTCTGGAGCAAGAATCCATCCCTTTTATTGCACTGGATCTCGATCCACAGCGTATTCATGAAGCCAGAATCGCCGGCGAATCGGTCATGTATGGTGATGCGGCACGTAAAGAAGTGCTGATTGCCGCCGGTATGCTGCGTGCAAAAGTACTGGTTGTCAGTTATTCGGATACCGTTTCTGCGCTCAAAATTCTGAACCATGTCCGTACACTGCGGCCTGAACTGACAGTCGTTGTGCGTACACGGGATGACTCGGACATTGATTTGTTAAAAGAGGCCGGCGCAACCGAAGTGGTGGCAGAAGTAATGGAAGGCAGTTTGATGCTGGCTTCACACGCATTGATGTTTATGAATATTTCAACGGGGCACATTTTAAGACGTATTCGACAAACACGCGAACAACGATACAGTCTTTTCCGCGGGTTTTATTTTGGTGTCACCGATGAAAGCGAAGAAGGTAACGAAAGGTTATTACCCCGCCTGCTGACAATCACTATTCTGCCCGGCGCAGCATCTGTCAATAAAACCCTTGGCGAAATCAATCTGGCAGAGTTATCCGTAGAAGTCACTGCAGTCCGCAGACGCAATATCCGGGGTTCATTACCTTCAGAAGAAACCCGGCTGGAAGCGGGTGATGTTGTCGTGCTCCGGGGTACTCAGGAAAACCTGGCTGCGGCTGAAATCCGGCTGATGCAAGGATGATGTTGCAGGAAACTTTTTAGAACGTTACCGACATGAACACTGTCCAATTTTTAACCATTACTTTTCTGCAGTAAGAAAAGCTGCTTGCTGCAGCGAATAACTTTCAAGTAATGGTTCTCAAGAGACCATGATGTCAACATGCCTATTTTTAAGGCTTTTTTCGGTTTTATTAACCGTTCAGACATGGACAGTTTCGCAGCTAAAGTGTATAGTCTGCGTTCCGCCCTTTGCTCTTTTGAAAAAGGGAAGGTGTCGCATTGTAGCAAGCACATTGATATTCAATTTCAATAAATAGCTACAATGAATGATAAGAAGAGAAGGCGTAATTAATTATTAAGCGCAAAAATTTATCTTTTATGGAGGAAGATATGATTAAAGCTGTTCAGGCAGTTGTTGGACTGGGATTGTTATGTTTTGCAGCTACGCAAGTTGCAGTAGCCGCTACAGACATCTCAAAATTACCACGTGTGAAGCAAGAGCTGGTGGCTCCACCTGCAGTACCTAAACACGACCAGGTTGCTAAAGGCGGACCAAAAGTTGTTCAAGTGCGTATGGAAACAGTTGAGAAACTTGTTGAAGTTGCACCGGGCGCAAAAGTTTGGGCGCTGACTTTTAACGGTACCGTTCCAGGCCCGCTGATTGTTGTACATGAAGGTGACTATGTTGAATTAACACTTTCTAACCCTAAAGAAAGCACGCTGGCGCATAACGTCGATTTCCATGCTGCAACTGGCGCATTAGGTGGCGCTGGTTTGACACTGGTTCAACCCGGTGAAGAGGTTGTTATACGTTGGAAAGCCGTGAAACCCGGTGTATTCGTATATCACTGCGCACCCGGTGGCACGATGATTCCTTTCCACGTCATTTCTGGCATGAACGGCGCCATTATGGTTCTGCCGCGTGACGGCCTGAAAGACGCAGAGGGCAAACCATATCGCTATGACCGTGCTTTCTATATCGGCGAGCAGGATTTCTATCTGCCACAAGACGACAAAGGCAACTTTAAAGAATATGCTTCACCTGCAGCTGGCATGCATGAAATGCTCGAATTGTCTAAAGGTTTGGTTCCAACTCATGTTGTATTCAATGGCGCCGTTGGCGCAATCACCGGTGACAATGCACTCTCAGCCAAGGTTGGTGAAAAAGTGTTGTTTGTTCACTCACAAGCAAACCGTGATTCACGTCCGCATTTGATTGGTGGCCATGCCGACCTGTATTGGGTAGGCGGTTCATTCAGCGACAAGCCTCTGACAAGCCAGGAAACATGGTGGATACCAGGCGGTACAGCAGTCGCTGCAGCCTATGAATTTCATCAACCCGGTCTGTATGTATACCTCAGTCATAACCTGATTGAAGCGGTGTTACTTGGCGCTGCATTGCATATGAACGTTGACGGTGAGTGGAACGACGACTTGATGACACAAATCAAAGCACCTGATAGTTACGATGCTAAAGCAGCTATGGATCACTAAGCACTCAGAAATATGCTATACAGTATATATTTGCTGAAGTGATTTAATCCGAAGACGGCTCCAACCATTTGGTTGGGGCCGTCTTTTTTTTTGTTTTTTTT
>DOOY01000143.1 GCA_003514765.1 Nitrosomonas sp.
GATTGCAACATTAGGGCGAATGCCGAATCGTTTTCCCAGTTTGGCGATCAGAAGCATCTCTCTTTCCGATTCCATGTTCAAAACAATGCCCGCTGCGATTGCACAGGATAGTTCATGTTCCGTTTTTCCGGGGCCTGCAAAGCTGATTCGTTCAGCCGGCATGGTAGTGTCTAACGCAACGTGCATTTCACCAACAGATGCTACATCAATACCATCAACCAGACCTGCCAAATGTTGTACCACTGACGGCATAGGGTTCGCTTTCATTGCATAATGCAAATGAATTTCATCGGGGAGTGATTTCCGCAGCAGTTGGATGCGTTCTGTGATTTTTTGCCGATCATAAGCATAAAAAGGCGTTTTTCCAACCCGCTGCGCCAAGCGTGTAAGCGGTATGCCGCCAATTATCATGCAATTGTCATTCACAGTAAATTGAGTGAGCGCTGTATGTTTCGGTTGAGGACGTGTCATGAGTTGTTTTCTATAAATATATGCTGCATTTCTTGAAAAAGGGATTTTCTGTCGATTTTACCGTTTGGGCTTCTAGGTAAACTACTTTCACGAATGTCGATATGGTTGGGCAGCATAAAGGCTGGCAGGCGATGTTTGCAGGCTGTCAGTAAATCTTCTGCTTCCAGTTTTTCACCCTTGCGCGGTGTTGCAATAACCAAGATGGCTTGTCCGAGTACTGGATGGGGCACGCCAATCGCAACCGCTTCTCCTACAGTCTCGGTTGCGTAGATAATTTCTTCAATTTCTGTTGGGCTTACACGATAACCCGAAGTCTTAATCATTTCGTCACGGCGGCCTATGAAGTATAGAAAACCTTCATCGTCCATACGCACAGTATCGCCCGACCAAACCGCAAGTTCAGGAATAGTTAAGCCATTTTGACGTGAGATAATGGGTTTGAAACATGCTGCTGTTTTTTCGATGTCGTTCCAATATCCCATGGAAACAAGCGCGCCGCGGTGAACCAGTTCTCCGGGTTCCCCTGGCACACAATGCGAGCCGTCTTCTCGTAAGACCAGTATTTCGGCATTGGGTATGGCCTTGCCAATTGAATCGGGGTGCCGGTCAATTTCTTCAGGTGGAAGATAGGTTGAACGAAAAGCCTCGGTCAGACCATACATTAAAAAAACCTGGGTGTTTGGCAAAGCGTCTCGAAGCTGGTCGAGTGTGGTGCGCGGCATTGCGCCACCAGAATTCGTAATATAGCGTAACGATCTGACTTTGTTCCAATTCAATTGAGCTAATTGAATCCAAAGCGGGGGAACTGCTGCAAGACCGCTGATATTTTCTTTTTCGACAGTCCTGATAATATCTTTCGGCAGTAAGTAATTCATCAAAACGTTGGTTGCACCAACATGAAATGCTGTTGTTAGTTGACTAAGCCCATAGTCAAAACTGAGCGGCAATACCGACAAGATTCGGTCATCTGGCCGGTTCTCAAGGTATTCTGCAACGCTTTTTGCGCCGGCTACAATATTGCGGTGTGATAGCACGACGCCTTTGGGTTTTCCAGTGCTGCCCGAGGTATAAAGAATGGCGGCCATATCGCCATCAATGACGCGATTGGGTTTGAGTAATGTGTGAGCGGAAAGCATGTCTGCCCAGGATACAATGTTGAGCCCGGCAATTTTTGCAAGATCTTCTTTGCCATCAACAATGATGACGGTGTGAAGATCATGGCAGGCAGGCAGAACATCAGCCAGCAGCTTCAATCTTTCTGTCGAGGTAACTAAAATGCGTACATTGCAGTCTGCCAGGATATAACTGACCTGCGCGGGCTTTAAAAGCGGATTGACAGGTACAAAAACTCCACCTGCAGCATTGGCTGCAAATAAAGCACTGATGGATTCCAGACGTTTTTCCAGATAGACTGCAAGACGTTCATTGCGGCCTAATCCCGCGCTCAAGAAGCCAGTTGCTAATTGTTCTATTTCATTGGCAAGATCTTCATAATTTTTTTTCTGACCCTGAAATGATAATGCTTCGGCGTCTGGCGCATGATTTGCGGATTGATAAATCAAGTGATGAACTAAATTAACCATCTTGGTTCTCTTTGAAAACGGTTAAGAATATTGTTGTGTTTAAAAATTACGTTATCGTAACGCTATAAGTGTGTTACGTCTATCTAAGACCGCACCGATTCATTAAATCATAAATTGTAGGGCGGCTAACTCCTAGTAGTTTAGCTGCCTGAGCGACATTTCCGTCGGCTCTTGCCAGTGCTTTGACGAGTGCTTTGCATTCCTCTTGTTCGCGTATCGTTTTCAGGTTCAAGGGTTCTATCGAAGTATCAGTTGTTTTTAGACCCAAATCTTGTACCGTGATAATCGAATCTTCGGCCATAATGACAGCGCGTTTGACGCAGTTTTCCATTTCACGCACATTCCCGGTCCACTGATGTTTTTCAATCGCAGCTAATGCTTCTTGACTGAAATTTAATGTTGCTTTTCCTTCCTTGGCGCAAAACTTGTTTTTAAAGTGGTGAGCGAGCAATACCGCATCGCCCACTCTGTCTCTTAGCGGAGGGATTGTAATTACAATTTCACTGAGGCGATAATAAAGATCCTCACGAAATCGTCCTTCTTCCATCAGTTTAGTAAGATCCTGGTGTGTGGCGCAAACAATCCTGACATCTACTGGCACTTCTTCACGTCCGCCAATGCGTTCAATGACTCTCTCCTGAAGGAAACGCAAGAGTTTTGCTTGCAGTTGAAACGGCAAATCGCCAACCTCATCAAGGAAAAAAGTACCGCCGTCTGCCATTTCAATTTTACCGAGTGTCTGTTTTGATGCACCCGTAAAAGCGCCTTTCTCATAGCCAAATAACTCGCTTTCTAATAGCGCTTCAGGAATGGCTGCGCAATTTATGGCAATAAAGCGATTTTTTTTTCGAACGCTCAGCGTATGTAACGCTTTTGCCAATACTTCCTTGCCCGTGCCACTCTCGCCCAGAAGCATGACTGTAACATCGGAAGACGCCATCTTTTCGATACTGCGGCATGCTTTTAATAATCCGGGGTCACGTGTTATCAGGCCGTCAATTGGAGAATTGCTTTGGGTTAGGCTTAAACGGCGATTTTCCTGTTGTATTGTATGTAAATAGAATGCCCGTTCTGCCACCAACTTTAACATTTCCGGATCAAACGGCTTCTGGTGAAAGTCATACGCACCCATTTCAATGGCCTTTAATGCATAGGCGTGATTCTGGTTCCCGGTCAGAACGATTATTTTTGTGTCTGGTGCCATGGCGAGGATTTGTTGAAGTGTGGCAAGTCCTTCGGAGGCACCGTCCGGGTCGGGAGGCAATCCTAAATCCATGGTAATGACCGCAGGTTCGTGTCGCCTTACCTTGGTTAATGCACTTTCCCGGTCAGATGCTACGCTCACTTCATAGTTATCAAAATTCCAACGCAGTTGTTTTTGTAAACCGAGATCATCTTCAATAATCAGTAGCTTCTTTTTTTCCCGATTTTCTGACATACTTTTTACCTATTTGTGATTTCTGAACCGTAGTTTGATAAATGTACTGTTTTATATATGTTGTATGTAGATTATTCCTGCATTATCGAAGTAAAATATTTGCCGATCTTCTTTCTTGAAAAATTTGAATCCGGATTAACAGGTTGTTGAAACTTGCCAAGTTTGCGATTATGGCATGACATTAATTTAACAGACGGTTACTTGTCTGAGTTGCCGCTGCCGTTAAAAACAAACAGTCGTCAGTTTCAGCGCGGAACGCCTGTTCTTGTGAAAAATCCCAACAACATACTCAATATTTTAGTGTAACTCTAGATACTCGTTTAGGATTCTACAGTTGGTCGCCTAGATTCTTTTATTCGAACAAGCATGTTTGTTGACTTTTAATTGATAGTTTAAGTGATTTCTATGCGCAGTTACTTGTATGGGACGAGTCAATCAATTTTAAAGTAATATAAAAAGTAGTACCGATTGACTCTTGAGTTGATACATTCATTTTTCCGCCTAATTCTTGTATATATTCTCTGCTTTCAAAAACACCGATACCCATGCCCGCGGATTTTGTGGATTCAAATGGCTTAAAAAGGCGTTCCTGAACAAACTTTTCACTCATTCCATGACCTGTATCCTGAACTTCGATAGTAGCTTCGGAGTTTTGACGGTATGAGCGAATCTTAACAGAGCCGTTTTTCGGGGTGGCTTCAATCGCATTTTGCACAATGTGGCTAATGACACGCTTCAAGCGTGTTCGGTCAGCCGAAATATAAAATTCGGTCGAGGATGTTTCAAGTACCGGTTTTGGTTCAAAAATTGATTTGCTTTCAACAATTTCTTGTAATAATTGATTCAAGGATATTTGATCTGGTTCATCCAGTGATCTGCCATTGCTCAGTTTCTCGAGCAGTCGCTTCATTTTGCCAATGGATAGATTAACCGTTTGAATCATATCTTCCTGAAATTCAGG
>DOOY01000068.1 GCA_003514765.1 Nitrosomonas sp.
GCTGCACGAATTGCATTCACCATGGCGCGCACGAGTGCGCGGTAAACCAGATAAAAACGAAATACCTGTAAACCGGAATAGTCGCCACATTGCTCGAGATAAAGATTGAGAAAACGCTGCGCCAATTGTGGCAATTTTCTGTCATGCAGGTCCATTACCAGGAATGCGACTTCGGACAGGGTGTCAATCCAGCGCAGGTCAGGATCGAATTCTAAACAATCAAAAGCAATTGGTTCGTTGTTTAACCACACCAAGTTGCGTAAATGCATGTCGCCGTGACATTCACGGATAAAACCATCGTGCTTTCGTTGTTCAAATAGCGGGGTGAGCGTATTAAAAGCTGATTTATGCCAAAGTTCCAACTTTGTTAATTGCGCGGAGAATTGTTTCATCTTCGGGCACGCTCTGATATTCATGAAAATTTGTTGTGTAGCGTGGTTAACATGTTGCGGATTACCAAAGTTGGTAGCAGATTCAGCGATTTTGATATTCTGGTGAAACTTTGCAACCAGCTTTGCAAATGCGTCGATGTGTTTATTTTCGAGCTTGCCATCAGCCAGCATGTTGTCCAATTGCGTCTGCTGCGAAAACTGAAGCATTTTGATAGCATACTCAATTGTTTTACCCGTACCATTTAAAACCGGGTTTTTTGGATCACCTGTGATTTTGACAATATCCAAATAAATACGCGCAGCTAATCGCTTGTTTAGGCGCAATTCCTCATTGCAAAAAAAACGGCGTTTTTGGAGTGTGGAAAAATCAAGAAACCCGAGATTGCAAGGTTTTTTGATTTTGTAGGCGAAATCGCCGGTCAGAATAACCCAAGAGATATGCGTTTCAATGAGTTGAATGGCTTTCACCGGATGATGAAAAACATCCGGCTGCATGAGTGATTTGATAAGTTCTGGTTGTGGTGTATCGTTTGTTTTCATAAAACGATCGCAGTTTGAGCGAATATAATGCATTGAAAAAAGCAGAATGAAGACTGCATTTAGAAACAGCAATTCGTTTGCTCACTTTTCTCTATCCTGATATAACTGGCAACGCGCAAGATTGTTTGAAAAGAACGTGATAAACCAACCCGAACAAACAAAACTTTTCATACAGATTGCTTGAAAATTCTACCACCGATGCCCGAACAATAATAACTGGAGATTAAATGGAACATGGACTAACCTTGATAACTACGATAGCAGCTGGATTTGGTCTTGCGTTGTTACTCGGTTTTTTTGCCGAAAAACTTAAAGTTCCAGCATTAGTTGGCTATCTGCTGGCCGGAATCGCTATTGGCCCTTCTACGCCTGGTTTTGTTGCGGACACGCAAATCGCATCTGAGTTGGCAGAAATCGGGGTTATGCTGCTGATGTTTGGTGTCGGTCTGCATTTCTCTTTGGCGGATTTGCTTGCAGTCAAACGTGTAGCTCTACCGGGTGCTATTTTTCAGATGAGTGTAGCTACAATACTCGGTTTTTTATTGGCTTCATCATGGGGTTGGGATATGAGCGCCGGACTGGTTTTGGGACTTTCTCTATCCTGCGCCAGCACCGTCGTGCTCCTCAAAGCGCTTGAATCGCGTGGATTGCTGGAAACCATGAATGGCCGTATTGCGGTAGGTTGGCTGATCGTAGAAGATCTGGTTACGGTGCTGATTCTGGTGCTGCTGCCTTCGTTTGCCAGCTTGTTGAACGGATCTGTCGATGATACGGCATCGCTGTGGCAGACGGTTGCTTATACGCTGCTCCAGGTATCGATCTTTATTGCGTTGATGTTGATTGTCGGCCGCCGTTTGCTGCCTTGGCTGCTGTGGCAGGTTGCACAAACGGGTTCTCGTGAGTTATTTACTTTAGCGGTTGTTGCATTTGCTATCAGTATTGCCTATGGTGCGGCAGTGTTATTCGGCGTGTCGTTTGCATTGGGCGCTTTTTTTGCCGGCATGGTTATGCGGGAGTCAAAATTCAGTCAACGTGCCGCCGAAGAATCATTGCCGTTACGTGATGCGTTCGCAGTTCTTTTTTTTGTTTCGGTCGGTATGCTGTTCGAGCCACAAGTGTTGATAGATGAGCCGCTGCATGTGCTCAGTGTTGTTGCGATTATCATTGTTGGCAAGTCCATTGCGGCATTGCTGCTGGTACTGGCTTTTCGTTATCCTCTGAATACGGCACTGGTTGTGGCCGCAAGTCTAGGCCAGATCGGCGAATTCTCGTTTATTCTGGCAGGACTTGGCTTATCTCTCGGTTTAATGCCTGCGGAGGGGATGAGCCTGGTACTCGCCGGTGCATTGATTTCGATAGCTTTCAATCCAATCGCTTTTGCGGTTATTACACCGATCAGCGGATGGGTGCTCAGACATTCTGCATTGGCACGGCGACTGGAAACCCGTGACGATCCTTATGCGGAGTTACCGATGAGCACCGAACGTAAATATCTTGAAGGACAGGTGGTGCTCGTCGGCTACGGACAAGTGGGAAAACGCATCGCTAAGGCGTTAAGTGGACAGGACATTCCCTATATTATTGTTGAACAGAACCGGGAACAGGTCGAGGATCTGCGTAATCAGAATGTGCCTGCTGTATACGGCGATGCTGTTGAACCATCGGCCCTTATTCAAGCGCATATCGCCGATGCGGCCATGCTGGTTATCGCTGTGCCTGATCCGCTCAATATCCGCCAAATGGTTGAAACGGCGCGCACACTGAATCCGGACATCGAAGTCGTACTGCGTACCAACAATGAAGATGAATTCGCTTTATTGCGAGAAAACGATCTCGGCACAGTTTTTTATGGCAAGGAAGAACTTGCTAAAAATATGATGCAGCATGTTTTACAACGATTTGACCCGCAGGCGTCGAAAGCATCCCGTAACCCATAACGCGATTCACAGATATTGATATCATTTAACATTCCTGTAAACCACGTCATCTGGAATATGGTGGTCTGTTATATTTTAAATTCAAATTTTGATGGATAAAAAAGAACAAATTAATTTCTGGTACGTTATTGCTGCGGTGCTGGGCGTATTATTTTTACAAAGTCTCTATACGCAATACACGCAAGTTGAACCGATTCCTTACAGCCGTTTTCAGCATTTTCTGGAACAAGGGCAGATAGCGGAGATTTCAATTACCGATCAGCATATTTATGGCACGCTCAAAACCCGGCATGCGGACGGATTCAAGGATTTTGTCACCACACGCGTGGAGCCGGAGTTTGCCGAAGAGCTGGAGAAATATAACGTGGAATACACAGGCGTTGTAAAAAGCACTTGGATACGCGATCTGTTGTCCTGGTTGTTGCCGATGGCGGTTTTTATTGGTATATGGCTTTTTATTATTCGCCGGATGAGTGGCGGCATGGGTGAAGGTATGATGTCGATTGGCAAGAGTCGCGCGAAGGTATTCGTCGAGAAAGAAACCAAAGTTACTTTTGCTGACGTTGCAGGTGTGGATGAAGCAAAAGAGGAATTGATAGAGGTTATCAATTTTCTCAAAGCACCGGCAGATTATGGCCGTCTTGGCGGACGCGCGCCAAAAGGTATCTTGCTGGTTGGGCCACCCGGCACGGGTAAGACTTTACTCGCAAGAGCCGTCGCAGGCGAAGCGGGGACGCCATTTTTTTCGATTTCCGGTTCCGAGTTTGTTGAAATGTTTGTCGGTGTGGGTGCTGCGCGTGTGCGTGATTTGTTTGAACAGGCACGACAGATGGCACCCGCAATCATTTTTATTGACGAACTTGATGCGCTGGGCCGTGCACGTGGCGCTTATGGTTTAGGTGGGGGGCATGATGAAAAAGAGCAGACGTTAAATCAACTACTTGCTGAACTCGATGGCTTTGATTCCAGCAGTGGAATTGTGTTGCTCGCGGCTACCAATCGTCCGGAAATTCTTGATCCTGCTTTGCTGCGTGCAGGACGCTTTGATCGTCAGGTGTTAGTGGATCGGCCGGACAAACTGGGGCGCGAACAAATTCTTGCAGTGCATATGAAGAAAGTAAAATTGAATACCGATGTTCAGATTGAACAGATTGCCGCATTAACTCCCGGTTTTACAGGTGCGGACCTGGCTAATTTGATTAACGAAGCGGCTTTGCTGGCGACGCGCCGTAATGCCGCATCGGTGTCCATGGATGATTTTAATAATGCTATTGAGCGCATTGTTGCCGGCCTTGAAAAACGTAATCGCTTACTTAATCCCGATGAACGCCGTGTCGTGGCGTACCATGAACTTGGGCACGCGATGGTGGCACTGGCGTTACCGGGTATCGATGAAGTGCATAAGATTTCCATAATACCGCGTGGTATTGGTGCACTTGGTTATACTATACAGCGGCCAACCGAAGATCGTTTCTTGATGACCAGAGTCGAATTACAGAACAAAATGTCGGTGCTTATGGGGGGGCGGGCTGCTGAACAGATCGTTTTTAAGGAAATATCAACTGGCGCTGCGGATGATCTGGCCCGCGCTACCGATATAGCGCGGGCAATGGTATTGCGTTATGGCATGAGTGATGTATTGGGGCATGTCGCCTATGAACGTGAACAATCCGCTTTCTTGCAACCCAATATCCCTATGACACAGACGCGCAATTATAGCGAAGAAACCGCTAACAAAGTGGATGGCGCTGTGCAGGTATTGGTGGATAGGGCGCTGGAGCGATCCGTTAAAATCCTGGAAGCCAACAGGGTATTGCTTGATCAGACTGCCGCGGAATTATTGAAAACGGAAACACTCAATCAACGTGAAATCAAAAAATTAAAGCAGGCGCTTGCCAATGAAAAGACCACTGTTCCAATAGCCTAATCAGTTAAAGCTGTTTCATATTCAAGTGCTTAATAAAATAATAAAGATATGAGTCAGTTAGTTGAAAGGTGTGCGTTCAGTTGTTTAATCCGCTGGCCGCTGCACGTATCGCTGCTAACAGACTGGAATCCAGATGCCCGTCGGCGATACGCTGTGTTTTTTGTTGATAGAGACTGATGGCATTTCGAGTCTGTGGTCCCATGACGCCGTCCGCAACACCTGCGTCAATACCCAGCGTGTGCAGATCTTTTTGTAACTGCCGCACCTGTTCGCGTGTGATTTTAATGTCATCGGGTGGCGGTTGTTGAGATAACGCGGGCTCGCCGGCAATGCGATCGGCCAGATGACCGACAGACAGGGCGTAATATTCAGATCGGTTCCAGCGCATAATAACGTGAAAGTTATCTGTGACGAGAAAGGCCGGGCCCTGATGGCCGGCAGGCACCAGTAAAGCGGCTTTTTGATCGGATGGTAACAGGCCGGGTCCGGATACCGGCGTCACGCCTTGTGCTATCCAGTCGTTCAGCGAGCGTTTCTGATGATTGCCAGCCAGCGAATAATCAAAATCGGGCGGTAACTTGACTTCCTGCCCCCATTCGAAATCCGGATTCCATCCCATTTTCAGTAAGAAGTTGGCCGCCGAAGTCATTGCATCTTCAATGCTGCCCCATAAATCGCGTCGGCCGTCACCATCAGCGTCTCTAGCATAACCTAAAAAAGTTGAAGGCATAAATTGCATATGGCCCATCGCGCCTGCCCAGGAACCGACCATACGTTCAGGTGTAATATCACCTGCATCAATGATGCGCAAAGCATTTAACAGCTCCTGTGTGAAGTATGCACTGCGTCGTTGGTCGCATGCAAGTGTCGCTAGTGAATCCGGTACAGACCAGCTTCCGAAATATCCGCCGTAATTGGTTTCGAGTCCCCAGAATGAAACCAGATATTTAGGTGGAATTCCCGTTTTTTGATAAATTTTTTCAAGTAATTCGCGATGTTTATTCAGCTGCTTGCGTCCATTCCGTACCCGTTCATCTGTTATGCGTGTATTGAAATAACCTGCAAATGTTTGGGTAAATTCGGGCTGGCGGCGGTCCAGTTCTATTACACGCGCCAGATATTTGACGTTGTCCAGAACCTGTTTAACTGTATTATTTGATATGCCTTGTTGACTGGCTTGAGTTTTTAAATCGGAAACACACTGGTTAAATTGTTGATTTGCCGCGAGTTCAAATATACAAAAAAACAATAAGCCAGTTAATAAGAAGGCTTTGGAGAGAATCTTAAATTCAGTAAATTTAGTCAAGGCCAGCCGCATAATTCTATTGTATGATTGAATATGAAGGTAAGGGGAGTGTGTATGTTGGGTGTTTATTTACGATGCGGACATTCTGTGCGTTTGCAATCTGCGTACAGTGACAGTGAATGTTCCTGCAATTTAAAACCACGCTCTTTTGCAATGGCCAACTGGCGTTTCTCGATTTCTGCATCGTAAAATTCCTCTACACGGCCACACTGCAGGCAAACCAGATGATCATGATGTCCGTCGCCTTTTAGTTCGAAAACCGCCTTGCCGCTTTCAAAATGATGACGTTCAAGCAATCCTGCCTGTTCAAATTGTGTCAATACCCGGTAGACTGTTGCCAGGCCGATATCTTCATTCTCATTGATTAATTCTTTATAGACATCTTCTGCTGAAAGGTGGCGTATAGGGCTATTTTCAAACAGATTCAATATTTTGAGTCTCGGAAGTGTTGTTTTTAAACCAATGGATTTAAGATCAATGCTTTTGAAGTCTCCAGAATTGCTCATGGTTATTTATGTTAGGTAAATGAATTACTGTATCATATCGTGCTCAATCATGCAGAGTTTACTATACAAACTTAACATATCAATACAAATCAATAAAATGGTAGTAAAAATAATCACGTTGCTGGCTTTTCTCATTTTGGCAGGGTGTTCTATTATTCCACATATTCTTTACAAAATTGACGTTCAGCAAGGTAATGTAGTGACTGATGAAATGCTGGATAAGTTGAAACAGGATATGACTAAGTCTCAGGTGCGATTTGTGCTGGGTTCTCCGCTTGTTGTGGATGCATTCCGGGATGATCGTTGGGATTATGTTTACATCCAACGTGAGAAGGGCGATCTTGTGGAACAAAAAAGGCTGACCATTTATTTTAAAGACGACCGTTTGATGCGGTTTGAAAATCAAATGTTATATTCGATTCATCCAATGGATTCCGCAGCACCCAAATCTGAAATAATAATTAAAGAAGAAATGGAAACACTCTCTGAAGATGAACAATAATATAAAGCATTAATAAATTTTACAGAGGTAATATGACAATTCAGAAAATTGCGATTGCAGGCAGTGCCGGGCGCATGGGGCGAGCATTACTGGAAGCAGTCACACAAGCAGGTGACATGCAGTTGTCGGCCGCACTCGAACGAAATGACAGCCCATCTTTAGGCAGGGATGCTGGGGAACTGATTGGTTCAAGTAACGGTATTCAAATTACCTATGAATATGTGTCTGCTTTGGCGGGGTGTGATCAAATAATTGATTTTACCCGTCCGGAAGGCACCTTGGCGCATCTTGCGGCTTGCAGGGAAGCGGGAGTCAAAATGGTTATTGGCACAACCGGTTTTTCCACAGAAGAAAAAGAAATGCTGAAGGCGGCATCAGCTGATATTGCGATCGTTTTTGCGCCCAATATGAGTGTGGGTGTCAACGTAACTTTTAAACTGCTTGAAATAGCCGCCAAAGTGTTGAACCAAGGTTACGATATTGAAATTATTGAAGCGCATCATCGCCATAAAATTGACGCACCCTCTGGAACCGCTTTGCGAATGGGAGAAGTGATCGCCGAAGCGATGAATCGGGATTTAAAAAAAGTAGCGATTTATGGCAGGGAAGGTGTCACAGGTGAACGTGCTGATGAGACGATTGGATTTTCAACTATTCGGGCGGGCGATATTGTAGGCGAGCATACAGCTATGTTTGCCGGGATGGGTGAACGAGTTGAAATTGTGCATAAAGCGAGCAGCCGGATGACTTTTGCGATGGGTGCGGTGCGTGCAGTTCGTTTTCTGCAGGATAAACCCAACGGTTTATTTGACATGCAGGATGTACTCGGTTTGCGTTAGATGTAAATGGCCAATTTTATAATGCGATTGTTGTCGATTTGTTTTTGCTGAAATTCCAATTAAACATTCTGAAAAATTATTATGTCAACCTATGCAATAGGTGATGTACAAGGCTGCTATACCGCGTTTAGAAAGTTGCTTGATTTAGTGTATTTTGATCCTGGTCATGACAAATTGTGGTTAGTTGGCGATATTGTCAATCGTGGGCCCGAGTCCCTGGAAGTGCTACGTTTTGTAAAGCAATTGGGTGATGCGGTTATTACGGTGCTTGGCAACCATGATTTACATTTGCTCATGGTAAATGCCGGAATTGCACGCTGTGACAAAAGCGATACAATTCAATCCATTTTTAATGCGCCTGACCGGGAAGAATTGTTGTTCTGGTTGCGAAATCAGCAACTGTTTTACAATAAAGGTGAGTACGCCATGGTACATGCCGGGCTGTTACCAGCATGGTCTGTACCCAAGGCTGCAAAACTCGCTCAAGAAGTCGAATCAGCATTACGCCGGGATGATTATCAAAAAATTTTTTCGCAACTGTATGGCAACGAACCGGATTACTGGCAGGATAGCTGGACAGGTGCAGAACGGCTGCGGGTTATTATCAATGCAATGACACGTATGAGAACCTGCAGTCCTGACGGACATATGAACTTTTCATATAAAGGGCCGTTGCAGGCCGTGCCTGCTGGCTATATGCCGTGGTTTGATGTGCCACATCGTGCCAGTCTGGATAGCACCATTATCTGTGGTCACTGGTCTGCGCTGGGATTATATACCACTGACAGGGTTGTCGCGCTGGATAGCGGATGTGTCTGGAACGGTCAGCTATCAGCTATGCGCCTGGAAGATAGGAAGGTTTTTCAGATTCCTTGTGATAAGGAGATAATGATAGGCTGTTAGCAACGGCTTGCTCAGATAGCCGCGCAAGTTCACGTCGGTTTCTTCCTTCACATAAAATGGCATCATTAAAGTTCAAAACCGCTTCGAGACGCGGCTGGTTTAAAATTTTTTTTAGTGACGCTAAGATCGAAGTATCGATATAAGCAGCATCCATGCAAATTTTACCGGTGCTGTCAAGATAACGAATCGCAACAGGATACAAGAAAGCATGCGTATTAACGGCGGACTGCAATAAAGACGCATGGAAATGATGAATCTGCAAGCCGTTGCTGGTCGCCCCCTCTGGAAAAATGCAAACGCGTTCCCCGGCAGTTAAAACATTGCCTATCTCCCGGTTGATACGCATGGTGTCGCTTCGCTTAGCTCGTTTAATAAATAACGTGCCTACTCTTTTGCATAAAAACCCGATAACCGGCCAACCGCGAATTTCTGATTTAGCGACGAACTGAGTCGGGCAAACTGCCATTAAAAGACAAATATCCAGCCAGGAAACATGATTGGCTACAAAAAGTGCCTGCTGGATGTTCTGGCCAGGTAGCTGACCCGTATGGTGTACTTTGATGCACAGTATTTTGAGAATACCGGCTGCCCAGTTTTTCATCATTTGATGTTGCGTTGGACGGGAAAAATAGGGATAAGGGATTGATTGAATAATTCCCGATACTACATGGAATAACAGGCGGGTAAGACGAATAGTACGAACAAGCCCTGAAGTTGTTTTTTTCATAGTATCTGTAATAAATAACAATGGAATTGTTTATCCATTTTATTGTGACTGAACTAAAAACATGCTTAAGTCAAGTGTTTTATCGGGTACAAGTGGCATGATACAACACGAATTTGGAGATTGCCTAGGATAATTGCGCACAGCCGTATTATCTCTGTCACAAGTGTAAATTTTTGATTTTTTAATTTCATTTTGATAATCTGCTATTGCAAATACTCTCAAAGGAGCCCGGGCAGTTACCAAGAAATCGTTTAATCAATCAGCATTTATTGGCAAAGGAGAAACTGATGAAAAAGATTCTACAATTGACACTAACTTTAGCGATTAGTTTATCTGTGGCAGTGGTGTGCGCTGCTTCACAACAGTCGGATATATCGTCACAAGAAAGTAAATCATCAGACCCAGCTTCAGTGCAATCATCTCAGCAACCCAAGGCAGCCGCTTCAGCAAATGAAAAACAAAGTGCGAGCAATAAAAAGCCTAATATGGCTGAATATTGTAGAAAACATACTTGTTAATTATCTGGAGAAGCGTCAATGAGCATTTTTTCTTTTTTGGCAGGCCTGGTCTTTGTAACAGTTATTTCTTCTTACGCTTTCGCTGCGCCCCATTGGTCTCATGAAGAACAGGAAGAATGGGGAGCGATTGAAGATGCCGGGAAACCACTGCCACTGAATTATCCATTCGCTGACTGCGGCATCGGGATACACCAATCTCCAGTAGATTTGGCTGGCGTTGAATTTGACAAAAAAATTAATAAATTGAAGCCAAGGTATCCTGCCGATATGCCTGATTTTTATAATAGCGGACATGCAATACAAGTTAATACGTCACTTGATTACGCGGGATATTTGGTAATCGGTAAAGAACATTTTCCATTGATACAATTTCATTTTCATGCGCCGAGCGAACATGTAATCAATGCCAGAACTTTTGCAGCGGAACTTCATTTTGTGCACGTTAGAGATGATGGAAGAATGGCGGTTCTCGGTGTTTTAATCGAAGTGGGCGAGGAAAATGAAATGCTGCAGGCTATACTTGATCACATGCCGTATGAAGCAGGAGTGGACAATACTACAAGTCATGTCAAAGTAAATCCTGCCAAGTTGTTGCCGCGTCATCGGAAGCATTTTTATACTTATGCAGGGTCATTGACCACGCCGCCTTGCAGAGAGGGTATTAACTGGTATGTTTTGACAGAACCGATAACCATGTCTGAAGCGCAATTGTTGCAACTGAAAAGTTTTTACACCGATAATGTCAGACTGCCTCAGTCATTAAACGGTAGAATGGTCATTACAAATGATAGATAAATGTGTCAGCGCTCAGTCAACTGAGCAATAGTAAGCGACGGCTATTCAGTAGCTAATTGTTGGTAAACGCCAGCAAATCTGAAACAAGTTTATGAAATTCTGTCTTTGGATCGGGTGCATTATTGCTGGATAATTGCGCTGCATCAGATCGTTCATTTGCAGTCTGTCCGCTCGCGGCGCATTTTTCATCGGTAATACTGCGACAAAAATCGCAATAATTTTTCCATGCTGTGTTATAGCTGAGTAATTTGTCTTGCGGAATAAAACCCCTCAGAACCTCAAAGTTATACTGCATTTTTGGTAAACGAGAACAAAGATATTGGTTGATATTCTCTGGCCAACGGATATGCTTGGGGTACATGCTGGCTAATTCTGTTTCTATCGTTTGGCGAAAACCTTCGATTGCTTCTTGGCGTCGCTTGCGATTTACAATTTCAACCGCTAAGGCAACAAGGCTTACTAATCCCAATAAGAAAAAAGGCCAAAGTGGGACAGTTTCAAAATATTTGGAAATTTGTTCAGTATATGCTTCCAAAGCAACCTCTTATATCAAATTAAGACGAATAATTATCAGTAGCCGATGATTCAATTTTGTTTATTACTTCATACCTTAAATCACACATAGTACAAAGATAGGACGGTGAATCTTGCCATAGTCACGGCGATGTATCAATATAATATAGAATTTGTGTCATATTCTTTTATAGATTCCAGTTTCATCAGAAATTTTCTCATTTAAATAAGCATAATGCCATGTCCATAACCCAAGTTTTTAAAAATAAACCGATCCATGTTTGGCTTTTATGCCTTTTTTTTGTGTTCGGTTTTTTTGCAGATCGAAATTATGCAAGTGTACCTGCTGCAGTTGTGTCCGCACATCCTTTGGCGACTGCAGCGGGTACAAAAATTCTGAATGAGGGTGGCAATGCTTTTGATGCAGCTGTTGCTGTCACCGCTGCATTGGCGGTAGTTGAACCATATGCCTCAGGTCTGGGCGGTGGTGGATTCTGGCTATTACATAACGCAACAAGCGGTCACGATATCATGATTGATGGCCGTGAAATTGCTCCGCTTGAAGCATCCGAGCACATGTATCTGAATCAAAATGGCCAGCCAATTCCGGGCAAATCCCTTAACGGTCCCATTGCTGCCGGAATACCCGGAACACCTGCCGCGCTTGTACATTTGACTCAAAAATATGGGCAGTTAACGCTTGCGCAGAATCTGACACCTGCAATTCAATTGGCGCGAGATGGTTTTAAAGTAGATCCGCGTTTTGCACGGACACTGCGCCTTCATGAGAAAAAATTAGCACAATATGCGGATACAGCTAAAATTTTTCTACCCGACGGAAAACTGCCTGTCACTGGTGACCGATTTCGCCAACCACAGTTGGCGGATACCCTGGCCGAAATAGCAAAATCAGGTCTGCGTGGTTTTTATCGTGGCCCTGTTGCAAAGGAATTGGTACATTCGGTTAGAAAAGCGGGTGGTGTATGGCGTGAACAGGACTTGTATCACTATCAGATCGCAGCGCGGGAACCTGTTCAGTTTAATTATCGTGATACGCGCATAACAACAGCATCATTACCTTCAGCCGGTGGTTTAACACTGGCGCAAGCATTTAATATTTTAGAATACCTTTCTTTTGATAAAGAAGACCCAAATAACCAGGCACACCTGATTGCTGAGATATTACGTTTGACTTATAAGGATCGTATTGAATTGCTTGGCGATAATGATTTTGATCAGGTGCCTGAAAAAAAATTACTGAGTAAAGAATATGCGCGTAAGCAAGCTGCGTTAATTGATCCAAAGCAGGCCGGGCAAAGTATATTAAGGCAGCCTGTTATCAATGAAAGTGTTGAAACGACTCATTTTTCAATAATAGATAAGGCGGGTAACCGTGTTGCAGCTACAATGAGTATCAATACATTTTTTGGTTCTGGATTTGTGGCAGGTAATACCGGGATTTTGCTAAATAATGAAATGGATGATTTTTCACAGGGAAATAATATACCCAATATTTTTGGCTTGCATGGCTCACATGTCAATATGATTGCACCTGGAAAACGGCCATTATCCAGTATGACGCCTACGTTCGTGGAAAATGAGGAGGGTATTTTGATAGTTGGAACACCGGGTGGTTCGCGCATTATCAGTATGCTCTTGCTGGTGATCCTCGACTATATTAGCAATAACCAGATGGATGCTCAAAAACTCGTGGCAAAACCGCGTTTCCACCATCAGTATTTACCTGATTTTATACAAATTGAGCCAGATGCATTTGATTCAGATTGGATTGCATCATTAAAGTCCAAAGGTCATGAGGTGCGTATCATGAGTCGAAAATGGGGCAACATGCAACTGATTCTTTTTGACAAAAAGAATCAACGGACACAAGTGGCTAGTGACCCGAGGGGATTGTCGGATACACATTATTAATATATTTTTATCAAAAAAATCAGGCAAGGACAGTTGCTGTAGCTGATTATCCATGCTGTTCAATCTTCCATGCTAAAATAAAATTGACCTTGAATAGTTAATTGCGTTATTTTCCAAGGTTCATAATTTTGTATATTTTTTAATTTTTACAGTCTCAATTGTTGTCAAGATTTTATGGCAAAATCATCAAAAATTTCCACTTTATCTCAACCTGAAAGTTTTGAAGCGGCATCGGCCGAGCTGGAAAAAATTGTTGCGGCTATGGAAGCAGGACAAATGACACTCGAGGCATCGCTTACTGCCTATAAACGGGGTGCCGAACTGCTACAATACTGTCAAAAACAACTGCAAGATGCACAACAACAAGTACGAATACTCGAAGCCGATATGCTGAAAAACTATACAATGTCCGATACGCATGACCGCTGATTTTCACAGTTGGGCCAGTCACTGCCAGACATTGATTGAAAACTTTTTGGATTCACGATTACCTGGAACAGATTGTGTGCCTGGCCGGCTGCATCAGGCGATGCGATATTCTGTCCTGGGCGGTGGAAAACGAGTACGCCCGTTATTGGCATTTGCAGCCGGCGAGTTAAGTCGGGCTGACGTCGAACGGGTGATAGTGGTTGCTGCAGCTGTTGAGCTCATTCATGCATATTCCCTGGTGCATGACGACATGCCCTGTATGGATAATGATGTGCTGCGACGTGGAAAGCCAACGTGCCATATTGAATTTGACGAGGCGACGGCATTACTGACAGGCGACAGTTTGCAGACACTGGCTTTTGAATTGCTTTCAGAAAAAATTCTGGCTGATGATAGTAAAACGCAACTGGGCATGATGAAGCAGCTTGCCAGTGCTTCCGGATCAAGAGGTATGGCAGGTGGTCAGGCATTTGATCTGGATAATGTCGGTAAAACGCTTACACTGCCGGAATTGGAATTTATGCATATCCATAAGACCGGCGCCTTGATTCGTGCCGCAGTCATGTTGGGCGCGCATTGCGGCAGCAATTTGAATAACACACAATTAGAAAAATTGGATCATTTTGCAAAATGCATCGGCCTGGCATTTCAAGTTGTTGACGATTTGCTGGACGCTGAAGCTACCACAGCTACACTGGGTAAGACCGCCGGTAAGGACGCCGAAAATAATAAGCCCACTTACGTCAGTATCATGGGCATTCGGGAAGCACGCGCACTTGCAGAAAAACTGCAACGCGATGCAGATCAAATATTAAATGAGTTTGATGATAACGCGATCCGGTTGCGTCAAGTAACCGATTTCATTATTAAACGTAAATTCTAGAATTTTTCATATAAGTCAATCAATTTCCAGGTTTTGAATGTATCCACTGCTAGATAGTATTAACTCTCCCGCTCAATTGCGTAATTTGGAACTTAAGCAGCTACCTGAGTTTGCCAAGGAACTACGCAATTTTCTGATTGAATCAGTTTCAAAAACTGGTGGGCATTTGTCTTCCAACCTGGGCACCGTCGAATTAACGATTGCCTTGCATTATGTGTTTAATACACCGCATGACCAGCTGGTCTGGGATGTTGGTCATCAGACTTATGCGCATAAAGTCCTCACAGGCAGGCGTAGTGGCATGCAAAAACTGCGGATGCAAGGTGGCATAGCCGGCTTTCCCAGAAGGAATGAAAGTGAATATGATGCATTTGGTACGGCACACTCAAGTACATCAATCAGTGCAGCATTGGGTATGGCGGTGGCAACTCAAC
>DOOY01000226.1 GCA_003514765.1 Nitrosomonas sp.
GCTGCAACTGGTCGGAAACCTGCTGTGCAAGAATATTACGCGGATCGAACATGGTGCGAAGCAACCCTTCTATACGCAGTTTTGGATTGAAGTTTGTGCGGACTTTTTTGATCGTATTGACCAGATCGCTGAGTCCTTCGAGCGCGTAATACTCACATTGCATCGGTATCATGACGGCATCTGCAGCGCACAAGCCGTTGAGCGTCAGAAGATTAAGCGCCGGCGGGCAATCGATGATAATATAATGATACTCGCCTTCAATTGAAGATAATGCTGATTTTAAACGCTTTTCCCTTTGGGGAAACGTCACCATTTCAACTTCAGCACCCGCCAGATCACGGTTGGCCGGAATCAGGTCGTATTTAGCTTGCACACTTCTGACGCGGGCATCTTCAATCGGCAGTTCACCCAATAGAACCTGATAAACAGTCTGCTGCACCGTTTGTTTATTGGTTCCGCTTCCCATGGTTGCATTCGCCTGCGGATCAAGGTCAATCAACAAAACCTTTTTACCTGTTGTGGCAAGGCTAGCAGCAAGGTTTACACTGGTTGTTGTCTTACCCACGCCGCCTTTTTGATTGGTGATTGCCAGAATCTTTGTCACGCCGATTATTCCTGGTTATTTTGAACCGGTGCAACCGGTTTTATCGATTGTCTGATAACAACCAGTTCCCGTTTTGCCGAAAGGCCCGGAACGATCAAAGGTATTTTACATTCAACATAAAAAGGCGCCATGACTTCTTTAAGCTCCTGATGGGTGCAATTACCCTTCATTGCGATCCATCGGCACTGATCATTACCTGGCGTCACCCAATGCCGCGTGGTTTGTATAAATGTGCTCAGACTAGCATATGCTCTTGAAATAATTGAGTTTATTATTTTTTCAATGATTGTGTTTTCAATACGCTGCGCGACAACCGTGATATTAGCAAGATCAAGCTGAATTTTAACCTGTTGCAAAAAAGCGGCCTTTTTCTGATTGCTCTCAATCAAAGTAACCTGCCAGTCAGGCCGGGCAATCGCGATCGGTATCCCCGGCAGCCCCGCACCGGTTCCGACATCTACGACTTGCGGCCCATAAAGATGCGTAACAACCGACAGGCTGTCCATAATATGCTGATACAACATGGCTTCAATTGTCCTGACAGCCGTTAGATTATAGCGCTTGTTCCATTTTTCAATCAGCAATAAATATTGAATAATCTGTTCCTGTGTACGCGATTCCAACAAAATATCAGGGCAATCCAGCTCAGATAAACGCTGCGCTAGTTGTTCAGCCAGACTCATGCACGTTGTTTCTTGTCAGGCGCATTGAATCCGCGTTTGATATGCACCAGCAGCAAGGAAATCGCTGCGGGTGTTACACCTGAAATCCGGCTGGCCTGACCGATCGTCTCGGGCTTATGCTGATTTAATTTTTGTTGCACTTCGTTGGATAACCCTTTGACGTTACCATAATCCAGATCCGCTGGAAGCAATGTCGTTTCAAATTGCGATTGCCGGACTATTTCCTCCTGCTGACGCTTGATGTAGCCCTGATATTTAGCCTGAATTTCAACCTGTTCGGCGACCTGTGTATCAATTCCGGACTGTTTAACACCAGGCAGCGACATCAGATTGGCATAAGTGACACCGGGGCGGCGCAATAATTCCGTCAGTGTGTATTCACGTTCGATATTTTTACCCAGCACCGCAAGCAATTGATCTTCGGGCATTGATCCAGGAAGAATTCGTATGCCATTTAATCGGCTTTGTTCTTTTTCGATGGCTTCACGCTTTCTGGCATAAGTTTCCCATCTATCGTCATCGATTAAATCCAGCCGCCTGCCAACCTCCGTCAAACGCTGATCTGCATTATCTTCACGCAACTGCAAACGGTATTCTGCACGACTGGTAAACATCCGATAGGGCTCGGTGACGCCGGAAGTAACCAGATCATCGACCAGCACGCCGATATACGCTTCATTTCTTTGCGGACACCAATTTTCTTTTTGCTGCACACGCAATGCAGCATTCACGCCTGCCAACAAACCTTGCGCTGCGGCTTCCTCATAACCCGTGGTGCCATTGATCTGCCCGGCGAAAAACAATCCACTAATGGTCTTGGTTTCCAGCGACCGCTTCAGATTTCTCGGATCGAAATAATTATATTCAATCGCATAACCGGGGCGTGTAATGTGAGCGTTTTCAAGACCGGCAATCGAATGAATCATTTTGACCTGAACCGCATAAGGCAGGCTGGTTGAAATCCCGTTCGGATAAATCTCATGGGTACCCAGCCCTTCGGGTTCAAGAAAAATTGAATGGCCATCCCTGGCAGAAAAGCGCACCACCTTGTCCTCAATGGATGGGCAGTATCGGGGACCCACCCCTTCAATTTTACCGGTATACAACGGCGATTCGGACAGGCCATCGTTAATGATTTCATGCGTTACTTTGTTGGTATTCGTAATCCAGCATGAAACCTGTTGCGGGTGGTTCACTGTATGTCCCATAAATGAAACCACCGGCGTAGGCTGATCGCCAGGCTGTTCTTTCAACTTGCCGTAATCAAGGCTGCGCCCGTCAATCCGCGGCGGCGTACCGGTTTTGAGCCTGCCGACCGGCAAATTCATTTCATTCAAGCGGTGCGCAAGTGTGATAGCGGGGGGGTCTCCGGCTCTGCCCGCCTTGAAATGTGTTTTTCCGATATGCGCCAACCCCGCCAGAAAAGTGCCCGCGGTTAGAACCACCGCCTGAGCATGAAATTTTACGCCAAGTTGCGTTACGACCCCGGTTACCTGTTCATTGCTGACGACCAGATCATCAACCGCCTGCTGCATCACCCACAGATTATATTGATTTTCGATTTTTTTGCGTATCGCCTGACGGTACAAAACACGATCTGCCTGCGCACGCGTAGCACGCACAGCCGGCCCTTTACTTGAATTCAACACGCGAAACTGAATCCCGGCCGCGTCTGTCGCAAGCCCCATGACGCCACCCAAAGCATCGATTTCCTTGACCAAGTGGCTCTTTCCAATACCGCCTATCGACGGATTGCATGACATTTGGCCGATTGTTTCAATATTATGCGTCAGCAAAAGCGTTTTGCATCCCATTCGCGCAGCCGCCAACGAGGCCTCGGTACCGGCATGGCCGCCGCCCACAACAATGATGTCATAACGTTGTTTATTCACTACAAATGTTTTATGTGCGCAAAATATAACAATTATATGTTTTCAGGAGAACTT
>DOOY01000131.1 GCA_003514765.1 Nitrosomonas sp.
TAATAGGACAAAAGTAGCCTGCAATATCGAAACAATTGATTCCAACCGCTCCGTCAGGCTGGAGAACAGCGCTTTTAAATGGCGTTACATTGAACGGGCCTGGATCAGAGCCAAATTGTGTTGCCAGCGCCACTTTGGCGGCGATCGTGATTTTCTCGTCGGTAGGATTGTGTATGTTGATTATCGAACGATAGATGCCTCTTGCCAAAGTGCCGTCCTGATGTGGCAGCAATAACGAACAAGCGACTTTCGCGGCGTATTGGTATTCTGTTTTGATTTGCTTGGAATGTTGAGTGTAGTGCTTTTTTTCAGCCTGAGCGATTCGCGGGATACCGGCGATACTCAAGCAGAACAATAATCCGAGCAAAATAGAGAAAAGTTTGATCGTAATCGTTTGTGTCATGACAGTCACCTCATTTAGTTTCGTGTCTGCAACGGCCATCATTCAAGCCCGTCGCGTTCACAGGGTCAGGCAGTTACCTTGTCGCTTCAACAGCAAAAGAACGGTCAGCCTGATTTCATCTCCTTGCAGCGCTGCGAGTGTTCTAATTGTTGCCTTGAATTTACTCGAACGTTTCAAGCGATTTGCCTACATCACGGTAATTACTTTTCTGCTGTTTTCATTGACAGCCTAACAGCCGATCCGCAACCGGTCCGACTCTCAGATTTCGTTTCACCTGATGCATTGCATAAAATCAATTTTTGTTTTCGGTTAAGTTAACAACATATCGAACAACAGCGCTGTGAGGAATCTCACATGACATTCAAATCTATGCTGCTTTAAACTTTTCAGTCATAGATTGAAACATGCTTGTCGACAGAATATCGAAATATGCTGGATAAAAACATACGTACAAATACGTAGGGGTAGGGGCGCGCTTCTACTGATAAATAACCCTGTTCTTTACTGTCTGAAGTGGCACGATGTTGTGGTCTGTTAAGCACCAACAAATTGCTTTGCATTTAGATTTGTTATATTTTTCTACCCATGCGATGCATAATCTGAAAACGCTAGTGTGATTTGTCCATTCAATCGAAAACAGCACGTTATTATGAGCACAATTTATATTCCAGCCGACTCCGTCGAGCTTGAAGGCGAACTGATATTGCCACCTGCTGTGAAAGGTGTTGTTATATTTGCACATGGCAGCGGCAGCAGCCGATTGAGTCCACGAAACCTTTTTGTCGCACAAATACTGCAACAAAGCGGTATTGGCACGTTGTTATTTGATCTCTTAACGCGCGATGAGGATCTGGATTACACCATGCGTTTTGATATCGATCTTTTAACGCAACGTCTGTTTGCTGCGACGGCGTTACAGGCAGCCGCAGAAAAAGATAATCAAATCTCGGTAGTGGTTTCACGTGGCGGTCGGCCGGATTTGGCAGGAGAGATGGCGCTTCAAAAAGTCACTGCGCCCACTTTGCTCATTGTAGGCAGTGCGGATAATGGCGTCATTGAATTGAATCAACGCGCTTTTGAAAAATTACACTGCGAAAAGAAGCTCACGTTTATTCCCGGAGCAACGCATTTGTTCGAAGAACCGGGCGCGTTGGAACAAGCCGCGCAACATGCGGTCAACTGGTTTTTGAAATACTTAACAATGAGACGTTGAGAAAATAATAGAAGGGTTTGTAAAATGAGTGCTGTTTTCCTTGATTTTGGTTCTGTGACACGGAGTGATATGGATTGTACCGCGCTCGAGCAGACGATATCGCCGTGGCGGTATTACAACGAAACCGACGCCGACCAAGTCGCTGAACGAATTAATGATGCGGAAGTTGTGGTGTGTAATAAGTTTTCATTAAATCAAGAAATAATTGCGTCCGCTCGCCGCTTGAAACTAATCTGTATAGCGGCAACTGGTTATAACAATATCGATTTGGTGACCGCAGCTGAGCGGAATGTGCCTGTGTGCAATGTCCGCGGCTATGCAACCCCGTCCGTTGTACAGCATGTTTTCATGCTGATGCTGAATCTTTCGTGTAACTTTGAAGAATATCGGCAATTGGTCAAAAACGGGCAATGGCAGGCCAGCAACCATTTTTGTCCGCTGGATTATAGTATTGAAGAATTATCCGGCAAGGTTTTGGGTATTATCGGGTACGGCGAATTGGGAAAAGCAGTTTCAGAAATTGCCAAGGTATTTGGTATGCAGGTACTCATTGCTGAGCATAAGGATAAATCAGTGCGCCCAGGTAGAATGGCTTTTGATGAAGTTTTCCGGCAAGCGGATTTTATTACGCTGCACTGTCCGCTTTTAAAAGAAACCCGGAACCTGATCAGCCGAAGAGAATTGAATTTGATGAAGTCCTCAGCTTATCTTATCAATACTGCACGCGGTGCGGTAGTAAACGAAGCAGACCTGTTGGATAGTTTATCAACAGGCCAAATTGCAGGCGCAGGTCTGGATGTATTGCAGAAAGAGCCGCCTGCCAATGATAATCCGTTGTTGCAGTACCAGCAGCCGAACCTGATAATTACGCCGCATGTCGCCTGGGCTAGCAAAGAATCCCGTCAACGCTTACTCAATCAGATTGCAGATAATATCCGTAATTTTTATCATAACAAACCCTTCAATCAAATCATGGATGCGGTGACCAAGAAAGCGGATGAACATTGAATAAGTCTTGCAGCCGATTTCATGAACGGTGCTGGTCAATAGAGGCTTCGGGGGTACAGAGCGTATCAAGGTGCGCTTCAACCTTTTTTAATTCCGCATCAAATTTTGGCAGTAAAGCATCAAGCGCTTGTTGGTCATTTTTTTTACCGGCCTGCTCTATTTCAGCACATAGTTCACCTAAGCTCAGTGCACCTACAGAACGTGATGATGATTTGAGTTTATGCGCAATGGAACCGGTAGTTGTCAGTTGACCTTTCTGATACGCGGTACGCAGTTCAGCCGCCGATTTGGCTGTGCTGATCCGAAAATCCTGCAGCATTTCTTTGATTGTTTCCGGGTCATCTCCAATGAGTTCTTCGAGTATATGTACGTCGACAGGCACTTTTGCAGCAGATTCTGTGGAATCAGCAGGCTGAGCCGGCGATACAGCCGCTTTTTCACCTGTCTGAGTTCTTTCTTCTGAGCCCGAATCGTTGATCTGCAAATATTTTTTCAGTGCAGCATGCAAGTCTTCCAGTTGTACCGGTTTGCTCAAATAATCGTCCATGCCGGCACTCAGGCAATGCTCCCTTTCGCCTTTTAACGCATTAGCGGTCAAAGCGACAATCGGGATATGCTGATCGTCTGATTCCAGTTCACGAATGTTTTTTGTCAATTCGAAGCCATCTATTTCGGGCATATGCAGGTCTGTCAGTAATAAGCCGTAATTGCAATTTTGCCAACGTCCCAGCGCCTCACGCCCATCGTTGGCGATATCGGCGGCATAACCGAGTAAAGTAAGTTGCTGTCTGATTACTTTCTGATTAATTTCATTGTCTTCCGCCACCAGAATCAACTTGCCCTGTTTTAAAGCCTCTTCACGTGAAAGGGACTCCGGTTTTGATTTGATGGCTGTATCTGCGAGTGACGGCTCTTCCTCATCCGGTTCAATTCTTCCGGCGGCGATTGCCAGTGCGCGTATAAGAGACTGACGGTACATGACATCGCCATCCAGTGTGACAATATCAATATCTTCAACGCGCGCCTGGCGGCGACGCCCCCGTTTGATAATAATAAAATGCGGTTCCAAGGATGAACGCAGCGACCTGGATCGCTCACTAAAAGCGGCGCGCAATTCTTCAACGGGCGGTTCTTCATGCCCGGCATCAACAACAATCAGCCATAAACCGGATTCCAGGCTTTTTATGTATTCACGCGCTGAAGCCAAATCACGCACTTGTTCAACAGATGCGCCGGCGCTTTTTAAATAAATAGCCAGATCGTCACTTAACCCATGGTGATTACCGAAAATGAGGCAGGATAACCCAGCCAGCTCAGCAGCTTTGTGCTTGACTTTGTTAGTTGCCGGCAACGGCTTGAACGGCATCTGTATAATAAAAGTTGAACCTTGCTCCGGTTCGCTTTCTACGGCTATTTCTGCATTCATCAATTCCGTCAGATGGTGAGAAATAGCCAATCCAAGACCGGTACCGCCAAAGCGGCGCGTGGTTGATGGATCGCCCTGCGAGAAGGATTTGAAAAGATTCTCCAGCGTTTCCTTGTTCATCCCGATGCCGTTGTCGGTAACCTGAAATGTAATGACAACCTGGTCGGGTTCGGATTCTGTCAGTAATACACGCACTGATACTTTGCCCGGTTTTTCCTGTTTGCTGGAAAACTTGATTGCATTATTAATGATATTGACAAGCACTTGGCGAATACGCAAGGGATCTCCCAGTACATTCTCCGGGATTGCCGGGTCAATGAACAGGGTTAGCTCCACCCCTTTACTCTGCGCCAGATGCGCCAGCATACCGCAGGCGTTTTCCACGACACCGGCCAGCGGCATGGGAATTTTTTCAATTTCCAGTTTGCCGGCCTCGATCTTGGAGAAGTCCAGAATATCTTCAATGATGGCAAGTAAAGCATAAGCTGAATCGCGTATCAGGTTCGCCATTTCTACCTGATAACCGCTGAGACTGGTTTGGCGTAACACATCAATCATGCCAATCACCCCATTCATGGGGGTGCGGATCTCATGGCTCATGGCGGCAAGAAAGGCGGATTTGGCTCTATTGGCTGCTTCTGCCTCGTTTCTGGCCTGTTTTAAATCATTCATTATGCGTACATGTTCGCGCATGTCACGCATGACGCCTGTAAAATGACGCTCTTTTCCGACAAAGTATTCACTGACCGCAAGATATACCGGGATTGATTCGCCGTTTTTGTGTACTGCCTCGACTTCCCGACCCAGACCGATTCCATGTGTGCCTTTGAGATAGGGTCTTCCTACATATTTCTGGCCGTGCCCGGTTTCGCAGTACCTTTCCATGTAATAGGCGTGTTCGGAACGATCGGGTTCGGGTACTAATATGGCCACATTCTGTCCGATTATTTCTTCAGGCGTATATCCAAACAGTTTTTCTACAACGGGATTTGCGGAAAGGATAACCCCCACCTGATCTGTGGTTACTACGCAGTCCACCATATGTTCGACTACCGAACGCGTTTCCTCCTCCTTAATCGCCAGCGCTGCATTAGCATGCTGCAAATCGGCAGTACGCGCAGCAACCCGGTTTTCAAGTTCCTGATTAAGCTGACGCAGATTCAATTCCGCGTTTTTGCGTTCCTGATTGCTGGCATTCAGACGTTCGACCATGATATTGAATGTATGCCCAAGTTGCCGCATTTCATTCCAGCCGGCAATAAAAACACGCTGATGCAAATTACCAGCAGCAATTTCCATTGCGCCGTCATTTAGTTGTTTTAATGGCATGACGACACGACGGTTGAACAGGATAGCGCCGAAAATAACGCCAAGTAGCGTAACACCTAAAATGATCATGCTGTACTGGCGTACTTTATATACATTGGCAAACGCTTCATCCACGTCTTTTTTAACCACGATCCCCCATTTCATGCGCGGTAGATAACGCCATACCGCAACTACACTCCTTTCATGGTGGTCGAGCATGATAGCGGCTCCAGGTTGACCGGACAATGCGTTCTTTAGAGCGATTGAATGCGGTGTTGTAAGTTGAATTTTGCGCTTTAAGGCCGCATCGGCGTCATTATTCAGTGGCGCCATAATCAATGCGGTATTTTCATCCTCAAGACGTACAACTACCGTTTCACCGGTCTCACCTAATCCGGTATTGTTTGATAAAACCTCGAAAACATGTTCGCTGTATATTTGCAAGGCCAGTACGCCTACAATTTTGTCATTGATAATAATAGGGTAAGCGATAAATGCTGCAATAGCCCCATGAGATGGTTCGTAAAACTCAAAATCAGAAATTGAGCTTTCCAGATTGTTTAATGCGTGACGGGTTACCTGACCCAGGCCGGTATTGCTGTAGGGCCCTGTAATCAGGTTAGTGGGAAAATCGGATTCATGACTTTGTGTATAAACGATATCGCCTTTCAATGAGATCAGGAATAAGTCGTAGTAACTGGCATCTTCGACAAAACGCTTGAAATGATCCCGGTATTGTGCGTCCAGCCGACGATAGGCATCCGAATCGACGCCTTGTTCTTCAAAAACTTCTGGAAACCCGAGCATCGCGGTGCGCGTTGCTATCGAATCATGCAGTAAATTGGCATCGAGCAAGCGTTCATTGAAATATGTATCAATCTGCTCGACTTTTTTATCAGCGATGGCTGATAGATTCTCGATAACCGTTTTCTGAATTTCGTTTTCAAAAGTATGTAAAAAACTATTACCGATGACAACAATCGGTAACAAAGAAACCAATGTAAACCAAACAGCAAAACGTTGTGTAAGCGAAGTAAATTTCATTTTCATTTTTTTCCCCGCGATAACTGAAACTGCTCTGCAGTTTCAGTTAAATTGGCTTATTCTGTTTAGAGATTAACGGTCAGTATTAACTGACAAGTCGCCCCGATGTTTGCTGCCGGCAACTGTTAATATCATGGTATCAGATTACCGGATTTACAGACCGTTGAAAAACGTTTTTGAGGCAGGTAATGCAAGACAATAAAGACGGGAAGGATAAAGTGTAAGCAAAATTGCGCATTTTGAACCTGATTTTAACGCCGCATCGGTGATGCAGATAGTTGTTCAGTAGTCTGTAAATCATCGGTTCGCATCAATAGCATATCTTTACAGAACTCAGATGATACGCTCTAATCTGTCAGTATGGATACCGGTTATTTCGTAATATGAATATATCTTCTTGCCGGATGCGCATTGTTCAGTGGCAGGATGCAGCGCCATCGCTGCGTGCAGTGCGGGAAGCGGTTTTTATTCATGAACAGCATGTGCCGGAAGAACTGGAATGGGATGCGTTTGATCCGGTGAGCACGCATTTGCTTGCAACCAGTTCTGCGGGCGATCCGGTAGGCGCCGCGCGGCTGCTGCCGGATGGTCATATTGGCCGTATGGCGGTATTAAAAGCCTGGCGTGGCAAAGGTATCGGTAGCGCCATGCTGCAACGTCTGTTGGACGAATCGAGACAACGCGGTATGACAAAAGTCGCGTTGAATGCTCAGGTTACAGCAAAGACTTTTTATGCAAAGTTTGGATTTCAGGTTTCCGGCGGTGAATTCATCGAAGCTGGCATGCCACATGTCAAAATGTTTCTAAAATTATAACGGGTAGTTTATTTTCTTCCGGATTCCAACCATTCGCGCTCTAAAATATCGGAAGCTTCTTTCCACTGACTTGTAGCCTGCTCCAGTTTTCTGTTGGCCTCAGCCGATTTTTGGCGGGCAGCTTCGGTATCGCGCTCGACATCGGCCAGTCGTTTCTTGGCTGTTTGAAGTTCTCTTTCAGCAAATGCGGCATCTTTCTCGAGATATTCAGCCTCCTTTTTAGCGCTCATCATTTGCTCATAAGCTGTGTTTGCACGTTGCTGGAGTTGCTGCAACTGTTCGCTAAGCTCGGCATGGACAGTAGAAATGTACAGACCAAACAGAAATAAAATAATGAATAGCTTCATTTGAATCCTTTATTTAACTTGCTGCCAGTACTCACTTGCCAAGAGCCTGCTACGACCATTACCTGCACGTCGCACCTCCTGTGACGGATCGTTCTGTTTGCGCTGTAAATATCATCATTTAGCTGATGGAGTACTGTTTATTCGATTTCAAAAATAAAGATCATCTGCGTATTTATCCCCATAGTCAAGAATGGCCGGATGTTTTTTTGCGTTTTGCGTACGATGAAGAGACAATTCATATTTTAATTGCTATTTCTATTGGAGTATCAACCGAAAATGAGACTACTTCTTAATCCGATAAAAATCGTACATTATCTCAAGTACGTTATTGTAGCGTCTTCCGGCTTATGGTTGATTTTACTGGCCGCACCGGCTCATGCAAGCTGTGAAGGCTGTCTATGTCCTGGTGATCCTTGTCAATTATGCCCCTTGCCTGCTATGGAAGGCGAGTTGCCCAAACCAGACGAACTCGAAATCTGCGCCAGAATCCGCGAAAAAGTGCCTCCCACATCTGCACAACCCGGTTCTAACGAATATTTTCCCAGTCTTGACAGATCAACCGCCGCCTGTGTCGCTGAAGGGGGCGATGTCATCCG
Organism: Nitrosomonas sp.; assembly: GCA_003514765.1. GTDB lineage: Bacteria > Pseudomonadota > Gammaproteobacteria > Burkholderiales > Nitrosomonadaceae > Nitrosomonas. Next base: position 8,161 of record DOOY01000131.1, read on the forward strand.
CAACCGGCGTCGCAGCGAGGAATTTCCGTCCCGGTTTTATTGTAAACCACCGATACCGATACAAGGTAGATAAGTTTATACTAATCGTGAATGAAAA
>DOOY01000170.1 GCA_003514765.1 Nitrosomonas sp.
TAAATACCCGCGTATTCACAAATTGCATTCAATGAACCGGCTATCTATCTATTTCTTTGTGTATTTTTGTATGCCAAAGCGGCGTAAATAATCATTCATTAAGTCTTTGTCATATAAATAAAATATCTTTATTTTTACTTGACGGGCTGAATTTTTTTCATTAAAGTGGGGTTTAGTTATGGATAAGTGGTGAAATGTGGGGGAAAGTTCATAATCAACTTTCCCTGTAAAAATAAGAGGACAACATGTTTCGTGGTGTCACCCAGCTCAGTTTGGATGCAAAAGGCAGGATTGCGATACCCGCAAGATACCGCAGCGAGTTGATGTCCAAATGTTCCGGGCATTTGATCGTGACTGCTGACCCATCGAAATGCCTGCTGATTTATCCTCAACCAGCATGGGAGCCCATTGAAGAAAGACTGAACAGTCTTTCCAGTTTTAATCCTAAGACCCGCAGTCTGCAGCGCCTGCTGATTGGTAATGCCAGTGATGTGGAAATGGACAGTGCCGGGCGTATTCTGGTTGCGCCGCCTCTGCGTGGTTTTGCTGGTTTGTCGAAGGAAGTCGTTTTGGTTGGTCAGGGTGAAAAATTTGAACTGTGGGATGAGGGGCAATGGAATGTGCAAATTGAAGATGCCCTGTCTTTTAGTGAGGATGATATGCCGCCTGAGCTGGAAGGATTTTCTTTGTGATGAAACGGTGATGATTTGTCAGAACATATTACAGTTTTGCTGCATGAGGCTGTTGAAGCGTTGGCGATTAAGCCGGATGGGATCTATGTTGATGGTACCTATGGGCGAGGTGGTCACAGCAGTTTAATTTTGCCGCGGTTGAGCGATCGCGGGCGGTTAATTGCGATTGATAGAGATCTGGCGGCTGTTGAAGCAGGTAGAAAAATAAAATCCAGAAAAGAAGCGCTGGGAGAAAGCAACTCCAGTTTTTGTGTCAAGCACGGCAATTTTTCACAAATGCAGCAAATATTGCAGGAAATGGGGGTAACCAGAGTTGATGGCATTTTGTTGGATTTGGGTATGTCTTCACCGCAATTGGACGCAGTGCGAGGCTTCAGCTTTCGCGTCGAAGGGCCACTTGATATGCGAATGGATGTCAGTCAGGGTGAAACCGCTGCGCAATGGCTGGAGACAGTTTCTGAAACAGATTTGGAAAGGGTGATTAAAGAGTATGGCGAAGAACGGTATGCTAGGTCGATTGCAAGAGCGATTGTTGTGGCAAGAGCGCGGCAGCCTATTGTTACCACATTGCAACTTGCAGAGATTGTCACAGCGGTCGTCCGCTCACGTGAACGTAAGCGGGAGGGCAAGCAGAGTCCGGCGACGCGCACTTTTCAGGCGATACGGATTTTTATCAATCAGGAGCTTGAGGAGTTGTCGCTAGCGCTGCGTCAAGGTGTGGATCTGCTCAATCCGAAAGGGCGACTGGTTGTGATTAGTTTTCATTCGTTGGAAGACAGGATTGTAAAGCGGTTTGTGCGTGCAGCGGCAAAGTTGGATTGTGTGCCGCGGGGTATTCCATTGCGGGAGGTAGAGATGCAGCAACTCAATCAACAAAAGTTAAAAGTGATTGGTAAAGCGATACGCCCTAAGTGTGAAGAAGTGGCAGTCAATATGCGCGCCAGGAGCGCAGTGATGCGGGTGGCGGAGCGCGTTTCATACGATACAAATGGATGAAGGCGTATGTTTAAATTGAATCTATCCCTGATATTGATGTTAGTAGTCTGTGCTTTGGGTGTGGTCAGTGTGCAGCATGAGGCGCGCAAGTTGAAAATGGCCCTGGAAAATGAAAAGAAAATAACACGTAATCTGGAAGTTGAATGGGGTAAGTTGCAGCTTGAACAAAGCACATTAATTGCACGTCGACACATAGAAAATGCTGCCATAGAGCAATTGAATATGAAGGTGCCGTCAGCGCATCATGTCCAGATTATTTCGGCTGGAGAGCTGAGTAGTTCGCATTGGGCGGAACTCGATCATGTTGAAAAATTTTGATTCTAAGACGCTGCAAATCAAATTGCGCCCGGGGCGTTCGGTATTTCTGTTTGGTCTTTTAATTCTGGGTTTGACGGGCCTGGTGGCGCGAGCGGCTTTTCTGCAAGGTATGCATAATGATTTTTTGCAACAGGAAGGTGAGGCGCGTTACAGTCGAATCGTTGAAATGAATGCGGATCGTGGCATGATAGTCGATCGCAATGGAGAAATACTGGCAATCAGTTCGCCGGTCGCTTCTGTCTACGCGGATCCTAAGCTTGTCAAAATATCGCCGAGTCAACTGGAGCAATTATCACGTTTGCTCGAAATGGAGAAAGCGGAAGTTGAAAAGCGCATCTATCGTAAACAAGGCCGTTTTGTATACCTGAAAAGGCAAATCGTGCCCGAAATGGCTGAGCAAATCAAGGCATTGAATATCCCGGGCATTGCGTTTGAAACGGAATTTAAGCGTTATTATCCTGAAGGAGAAGGTGCGGCGCATGTTGTCGGTTTTACTGACATCAACGATCAAGGTCAGGAAGGTATTGAGCGAGGATGGAACCATGTGCTCGCGGGGGAAGTGGGCAGCCGCCGTGTCATCAAGGATAATAAAGGGCGCATTATAGAAGATGTGGAAAAAATCCGTACCCCGAAGCCGGGGCGGGATATTGTTTTGTCGCTGGATAGAAGAATTCAGCATATCGCACACCGTGAATTAAGGAACGCTGTGGCGATCCATAAGGCCAAGGCCGGCAGCATTGTTGTGCTGGATGCACAAACGGGAGAAGTGCTCGCTTTGACAAATTTTCCGGTTTATAACCCAAATTCGAGGTCAAGCATCAATAGCGAAAGAATTCGTAATCGTGCATTGATTGATACTTTTGAACCCGGCTCAACACTGAAACCGTTTCCGATAGCGATGGCCATTGAAACCGGGCATGTCAATCCGGACACAGTTTTGCAAACGGCTCCGGGAACATTCAAAGTCGGGCGTTCTACAATACGTGATGTGAGTAATAAAGGTTTGTTATCGGTTGCAGAAATTCTCCAGGTTTCCAGTAATGTGGGTACAGCCAAGATTGCTTTGTCCATGCAACCGCAAACACTGTGGCAAATTTATAACAATGCTGGTTTTGGCGCATCAATTGGAACAGGCTTCCCTGGAGAAGCAAATGGTTTGCTTCGACCCTATAATAAATGGCGGCCTATTGAACTGGCAACCATGTCATTTGGCCACGGTATATCTGTTACCTTAATGCAGCTTGCGCGTGCTTACACCATTTTTACAACAGGCGGCGAATTGAAGCCGGTTACGCTTGAAAAACAAGCATTTCCAGTAATGGGACGGCGGGTAATTTCGAGTGAAACCGCGCTTGCAATTACTCAGATGCTGGAAATGGCCACGCAGTCTGGTGGGACTGCGCCGCTGGCTCGGGTAAATGGGTACCGTGTGGCTGGTAAAACAGGTACGGCACATAAATTGATAGATGGGAAATATGCCAAAAATCGCTATCTTTCCTCATTCGTTGGCTATGCGCCTGCTTCCAGACCGCGTTTAATTATCGCGATTATGCTGGATGAACCTGCGGCAGGAAAGTATTTCGGTGGCGCAGTGGCAGCACCTGTTTTCAGTCGGGTTATGGAGGGTGCCTTGCGTATCTTAAATATACCGCATGATGCGCCAGTAAACAATGTTGTGACTTTTCCAGCGTTGCTTGCGACAGGTGCGGAAGGGTGAATCAGGTTATGGCTGAGAGAACGGGCAAATTGTTTGATTATCAGCAGCTGGAAAAACTGGGTGTGCCTATTGAAAATCTTGTGACGGATAGTCGCTGTGTGCAAACAGGCGATACATTTTTGGCTTTTGCGGGAAAAAAAGTTGACGCACGAAAATTGATTCCACAAGCCATTGCAGCAGGTGCTAACGCAGTGATATGGGATTCAACGGGCTTTACATGGAATCCGCAATGGCGGATACCGTCATTGGGTATTACTGGTTTGCGGGAAAAAGCCGGAATGATAGCGGACCATGTATATGGTCACCCATCTCAAAAATTAACGGTGGTCGGCTTTACTGGAACAAATGGTAAGACTTCGTGTAGTCACTGGTATGCGCAGGCCATGAATGCGTTGCAAAAAAAAACGGCTGTCATTGGAACGCTGGGTAATGGCTTTATGCATGCGCTAGAAACTACGGCACATACAACACCTGATGCAGTGTTGTTGCAAAAGAGTCTGGCTGGATTTTTGAAAAATGGCGCTGAGAATGTGGCTATGGAAGTTTCATCGCATGGCATTGAGCAAGGACGTATTAACGGAACGACACTGTCTGTAGCTGTATTGACTAATCTGTCCCGCGACCATTTGGATTATCACAAAGATATGGACGCATATGCTGCGACAAAGGCGCGTATGTTTTTTTGGCCGGGTTTGAAATATGCGGTACTCAATCTCGATGATATTCTGGGAATAGAATTACTTCAGCAACTTGTTCGAAAGCCTGTGCAGGTGATCGGGTACAGTTTCAAAAGGAGCGTGGCCAACGCAGCTTCTGAACAATGCAAAATAATTTACGGCTCCAATCTCAAAGTTGATTTGAAGGGCCTCGAGTTTGACATCGAATTTCAAGGCGATCGTGAAAAGTTAAAAGTGAGTCTGGTCGGTAAATTTAATGCTGTAAATCTGTTGGCGGTGATTGCCGCGCTTATGGCAAGCGGCGTTGCATTTGCAGATGCCGTGCACGCACTTCGGTATGTGCAGCCCATTGCCGGCCGTATGGAAAAATTTGGCGGCGGCAATCAACCGGTTGTGATTGTAGACTACGCACATACGCCGGATGCGCTTGAAAAGGTGTTGATGACCTTGCGGGAAATGCTGCAGGTTTCCCGCAAAGCCAAAAAATTAAACGGTGTGAAGGGGCGTCTGTATTGTGTGCTGGGTTGTGGTGGGGAAAGAGACAAAGGTAAGCGGCAATTGATCGGCGAAGTGGCTGCGCGTTATGCCGATGAAATCATTTTTACCAGCGATAATCCGCGTGGCGAAAATCCGCACGACATTATCAATGACATGATTGCGGTTGTGAAAAGCAATAATTATCAGATTGAAATCAATCGTGAACTGGCTATTTATCAGTCGATCAGTAGTGCCGCAACAGGCGACATCGTGCTGATAGCCGGTAAAGGGCATGAAGTATATCAAGAGCTAAAAGAACAAAAAATTCCATTCAATGACGCGGTTGTTGTGCAACAGATCCTGCAGGATTTGCCGGGCAGAAAAAGAGGGCGGGCATGATGCTGTTGCAAGAAGCTGCTCATATTTTGAATGCGCGCTGGGAGGGTAACAATGTTTTGTTTACTGGCGTCAGTACGGATAGCCGAACTCTGCTGAAGG
>DOOY01000196.1 GCA_003514765.1 Nitrosomonas sp.
TTATATGCAATCCATTGGCCGGAAGGCGCGCGCAGCATCGTGCCTGATTGCGAAGGCCGAGACAACAACCAAGAATCAGGCACTCATCGCTATGGCGGAAGCGATTGGCCGTAATGAACAAGAACTCCTGACCGCCAACGCGCATGATCTGGACACTGCAAAAACCAAAGGGCTGGAAGCCGCCTTGGTTGACCGATTGACGCTGTCCGTCAAAGGGATTGCGAACATGGCGGAGGGCTTACTACAGATCGCGGCACTGGCCGATCCTGTGGGTGAGATCAGCGGACTAAATTACCGCCCGTCCGGCATACAGGTCGGTAAGATGCGCGTACCCTTAGGCGTAATCGGCATTATTTATGAAGCGCGCCCTAATGTGACGGCGGATGCCGCGGGACTTTGCCTGAAAGCGGGCAATGCGGCGATTCTGCGCGGTGGTTCAGAGGCGATTTACAGTAACCAGGCGATTGCGGCATGTGTTCGGAAAGGTTTGAAAATTGCCGGATTGCCGGAAACAGCGGTGCAAGTTGTTGAGACGACAGACCGTACGGCGGTAGGTGAGTTGATCACGATGCAGGATTATGTCGATGTCATTGTGCCGCGCGGCGGCAAAGGATTGATTGAGCGCATTTCAAATGAAGCGCGTGTTCCTGTGATCAAACATCTGGACGGCGTTTGCCATGTCTATATCGACGACCAGGCGGATTTCGACAAGGCGGTCAAGATTGCCGATAATGCCAAAACACAGCGCTACGGCACCTGTAACACCATGGAAACACTGCTCGTGCATAGCAATATTGCCGAGGAAATATTGCCGGTACTCAGCAAAATCTATCTGGACAAAAACGTTGAACTGCGCGGTGATGATGCCGCCCGTGCCATCATTGCGCAGATGAATCCGGCCACGGAAGCAGACTGGTTAACGGAATATCTGGCCCCCGTTCTCAGTATTCGAGTGGTCGCCGATCTGGATCAAGCAATTGATCATATCAATTGCTATGGCTCGCAACATACGGATGCGATCGTCACCGAGAATTATTCACGCGCACGCCGCTTTCTGCGTGAAGTGGATTCCAGCTCTGTCATGGTGAACACCACCACGCGTTTTGCTGACGGCTTTGAATATGGACTGGGTGCCGAGATCGGCATTTCCACCGATAAAATTCATGCGCGCGGCCCGGTGGGACTGGAAGGTTTAACCTGTCAGAAATATATTGTGCTCGGAGATGGGCAAATTAGGCAATAGCGTGTCCTATTGATTTCAAGGCTTACTGTTCACTCAAGAAAATAATTATGGCTCAAAAAGTTATCGAGATACCGGATATTGGTGATTTTCAGGATGTACCGGTGATTGAAGTACTTGTCTCGCCCGGCGACACTGTGGAAAAAGAAACTGCGCTTATTATGCTGGAAACAGATAAAGCAACAATGGAAATCCCGTCTCCGCACGCTGGAACGATTAAAACGGTTACTGTAAAAGTAGGTGACAAGGTTTCACACGGCACGCCCATCTTGACGCTGGAAGCAGCCGATCAAGAAGCGCGAACCGCCGACTCCGAAACAGCACCCTCCTCCAAGGATAAACAGCAGGCAGCGCAAATCAACGAGACGCCTTCCGATCCACCACCCGTAAAGCCTGCGCCTCAAACTAAGAATAATAACAAAACCCCGGCGGAACAAGGCAAGCCAACAGAAAACATACCACGGGGTGATTTGCATGCGGAAGTTGTAGTGTTAGGCGCAGGGCCAGGCGGTTATACTGCCGCTTTCCGTGCGGCCGATCTGGGTAAAAAAGTGATTCTGATCGAACGTTATGCCACGCTGGGTGGCGTTTGTCTGAATGTCGGCTGTATTCCGTCCAAAGCACTTTTACATATGGCCAAGGTCATCACTGAAGCAGGAGACGCTGAGAATCATGGCATCGTTTTTGGCAAACCGAAAATTTCTCTCGATAAGCTGCGAGCATGGAAGGAATCCGTCATCGGCAAGCTGACCAAGGGACTGAAGGCACTCGCCAAACAACGCAAAGTAGAAACTCTGCATGGCACAGGAAAACTCGTCACTCCATACATGGTACAGGTGGAAACCAGCGAAGGTAAGAAATCTGTTTCGTTTGACCACTGTATTATTGCCGCCGGCTCGAACATAGCGCGTATCCCGAGTTTTCCTTACGATGACCCACGCATTATTGATTCCACCGGCGCCCTCAAGCTGGAAAAAATACCCAAACATATGCTGGTTATCGGCGGCGGTATTATCGGATTGGAAATGGCGACTGTTTATGCGGCGCTGGGCAGCAAAATCAGCATTGTTGAATTTATGGATCAACTTATTCCAAGTGCAGACAGCGAATTGATCAAGCCGCTCTACAGGCGGATCAAGAAACGCTATGAAGAAATTTACCTGAAAACCCGCGTGACCGAAATTGAAGCCAAGAAATCCGGGCTCACCGTCAGTTTTGAGGGTGAGAACGCGCCGGCGCCACAAACCTATGATTGTATTCTGGTCGCGGTTGGCCGCCGTCCAAATGGTTTTAATATCGGCGCTGAAAGTATCGGCATTCAGATTGATGAAAAAGGCTTTATTCAAGTCGACCAGCAACTGCGCACTAATTTCGCGCATATTTTTGCCATCGGCGACATCATCGGCAACCC
>DOOY01000223.1 GCA_003514765.1 Nitrosomonas sp.
CTGCCAAAACTGCGGTAATGATCCAGTAACTGATTCAGTTGTTCGTCAGTAATGGTCTCTTTGGCTTCGGGAGCCAGGTGTCTTAACAAAGGTTCTTTCTGCCAGGTGGATATTTCTGCCAGAATTTGTGCGACTGCCGGTTCAGCGGTCTCGCTATAAAATTTCTCTTCGCGATTGGTATGAAAATACAACATGATAACCACTGTCATCAATATTGCTATAATGAAACGTAAGGTATGAACTTGCATAATTCAGAATATTGAAAGATTGATCAAACCATGCACAATTTTAATCTTCCCACAGTACTCCCTGCAAACCATTCTTGGGCAAAGCAATGCCAAAATGTTGAAAAGCTATTACCGTAGCCATGCGCCCGCGTGGCGTGCGCTTCAGAAACCCCTGTTGTATCAGATAAGGCTCGAGCACGTCTTCAATGGTGTCGCGTTCTTCTCCGATAGCGGCAGCCAGGTTATCCACGCCGACAGGCCCGCCGTCGAATTTCTCCAGTACGGACAGCAACAGCTTTCTATCCATGATGTCCAGGCCGATCACATCAACATCAAGCATACCGAGTGCTGCATCAGCGACCTGAAGAGTCACCTGACCGTTTGATTTAACTTCGGCAAAATCGCGTACGCGACGCAACAGACGATTGGCAATGCGTGGCGTACCGCGTGAACGGCGCGCAATTTCCTTCGCGCCTTCAGGTGTAATGTGAACATTTAACAAACCCGCCGAACGCGTGACTATCTTGCTCAACTCATCAGCCGTGTAAAATTCCAGCCGGGAAACAATACCGAAGCGATCACGCAGCGGATTTGTCAGCATGCCTGCACGCGTGGTAGCGCCCACCAGTGTAAACGGCGGCAAATCGAGTTTGACGGAACGGGCGGCCGGCCCCTCGCCGATCATAATGTCGAGTTGGTAATCTTCCAACGCAGGATACAGAATTTCTTCGACTACGGGCGACAGACGATGGATTTCATCAACGAACAGTACATCATGCGGTTCCAGGTTAGTCAGCAGGGCAGCCAGATCACCAGGACGCTCAAGCACAGGCCCCGATGTATGGCGCAGACTAACGCCCATTTCTCTGGCAATAATATGCGCCAATGTGGTCTTGCCGAGTCCTGGCGGACCAAACAGCAGGACATGATCAAGCGCCTCGCGACGGCGCCGGGCCGCTTCGATAAAAATCTGCAACTGGCCGCGAATTTTTTCCTGGCCGACATACTCATCCAATTGTTTTGGACGTAAAGCGCGCTCCAACAATTCTTCCTGAGAGGATGCTGCAGTAGCGTTTATCAGTCGATCGGTTTCAATCATTATAAGTCGTGTTATTTATCTTTCGACAGTCGTTGCAAAGCCTGACGGATACCCTCCGCAACAGTCGTTTCAACTGAGATCTGCTTGACAGCCCAATTGGCCTCACGTGCATTATAGCCTAAAGACAGCAAAGCATTGATAATGTCACTGGTGTGATCTGAAATCGCAACCGCTGGCGTTTGTTGGGTTTCAGCAACACCCAGTTTATCGCGCAACTCCAACAGCAAACGCTCTGCTGTTTTCTTGCCGATACCGGGGATTTTAACAATCCGCGTACTGTCATGTGATGAAACCGCCTGATGCAATTCGGCTACACTCATACCGGATAATAACGCCAGCGCCGTTCTTGCGCCGACACCCGATATCTTGACCAACTGACGGAAAGCCTTTCGTTCCGGCTCGGTTGCAAAACCGAATAGCAAATGCGCATCCTCACGAACCAAAAGATGTACATAGAATGTTGTTTGCTCACCGACAGCCGGAAGATCAAAAAATGTACTCATTGGCACGTCAATTTCATAGCCGACACCCCGTACATCCAGCAATACTTGAGGCGGCAGCTTTTCCAGCAGGATACCTGTCAAACGGCCGATCAAACTAATCTTCCCCGCTTCATGCGCAAACCCATAGTTGAGATTTTCCCTAACCCTGTACCGCCATGTGCGTGACATATCGCACATGCCAGCGCATCCGCAGCATCTTTACCAGGGCTGCTCGCCAGGCTTAATATTTGCATCACCATCGCCTGCACCTGCTCCTTGTGCGCATGACCATTACCTACCACGGCCTGTTTAATTTGTAATGCTGAATATTCCGAGACTGCAAGATTATGCAAAACCGCCGCACAAATTGCCGCACCTCTTGCCTGTCCCAGCAGCAGTGTTGATTTTGGATTTACGTTTACAAACACCTGTTCAACAGCAACCTGATCCGGGCGATAGTGCGCAATAATCTCCCGCAGGTTATCGAGAATCAACTTGAGCCGGTATGGCAGCGCGCCTTCCGAGGTTCTGACACACCCACTCCCGATATAGGCTAATTGATGCGCGTTTTGGTCGATGACACCAAATCCGGTGATACGCAGACCGGGATCTATGCCTAGAATTCGTATATGATCACCTGCAAATTTCGATTTTATTCTTCGAGTACAGCCGTCGTATAAACGGCCTGCACATCATCGAGGTTTTCTAGTGCATCCAATAGTTTCTGCATTTTGACAGCGTCATCTCCGGTTAAAACAGTTTCATTGACCGGTTTCATAGTGACTTCAGCCAGCTCAGCCGCAAAACCGGCTTTCTCCAAAACTTCTCTGGCAGAAACAAATTCGTAAGGCGCGGTAATCACTTCGATACTCCCGTCATCGTTGCTGATGATGTCTTCAGCACCGGCCTCCAGCGCCGCCTCCATTAATTTTTCTTCACTGGTATCCGGTGCAAAAAGGAACTGTCCGCAGTGCTTGAATAAAAAAGCAACTGAACCATCCGTACCTAAATTACCACCGTATTTAGTAAAAGCATGACGCACATCCGCAACGGTACGCATCCTGTTATCCGTCATACAATCGACCATAACGGCCGCTCCCGAAATACCATAGCCTTCATAACGGATTTCTTCGTAATTGACGCCTTCCAGATCGCCGCTACCCCGCTTAATCGCGCGCTCGATATTGTCTTTCGGCATATTCTGGCCAAATGCCTTATCCATGGCCAATCGCAAACGTGGATTACTATCAGGGTCTGCACCCCCCATACGGGCGGCCACCGTAATTTCTTTGATGAGACGGGTAAAAATTTTGCCGCGCTTGGCATCCTGCGCTGCTTTTTTATGCTTGATATTAGCCCATTTGCTATGACCTGCCATTGATTTCTATCCCTGTATAAGCTGGGTTATCTTACCACCCTGTACAGCGGGGATAAAGCCTATCATACGAAATGCAATTCAAATGATCCAGCACTTCTTAAAACATCTTTACTATTCTACTGTCACCGCTTTCGCCAGATTGCGCGGTTTGTCAACATCGGTGCCTTTCACGAGCGCCACATGATAAGCCAGTAATTGTAATGGAATGGTGTGCAGAATCGGACTTAAAATGCCTGCATGTTCTGCCAGCCGGATAACATGAAGACTCTCACTTTCTTCTATCTGCGTGTCTGCATCTGCAAACACATACAGCTCGCCCCCGCGGGCATTGACTTCCTGCAAGTTGGATTTAAGTTTCCCCAGCAGTTGATCGTTCGGCGCAATCGCCACTACCGGCATCTCTCTATCGACCAAAGCCAGCGGGCCATGTTTCAATTCCCCGGAAGCATAAGCTTCGGCATGAATATACGATATCTCCTTGAGCTTCAATGCGCCCTCCATTGCAATCGGATAGTGCACACCGCGACCAAGAAACAGTGCATGGCGTTTTTCTGAAAACCTTTGCGACCATTCCTGTACCTCAGGCTCTATCTGTAACGATGATTGCAATGCCGCTGGCAAGTGTCTCAATGCGGCAATCATTTCCCGCTCTTTTTCAGTCGACAATTTGTTACGCAATTTTGCCAATACAACGGTTAACAGCAACAATGAGGCAAGTTGCGTCGTAAATGCCTTGGTGGAAGCAACGCCAATTTCCGGCCCGGCACGCGTCAAAAAACGTAAATCCGTCTGCCTGATTAAAGCGCTTTCCGCCACATTACATATTGCCAGGCTGTTTTGATGACCCAGTGCTTTCGCGTAGTTCATGGCAGCCAGAGTATCCGCGGTTTCCCCGGACTGGGAAATACCCACCACCAATGTATTAGCATCCGCTACCGGGCTACGATAACGATATTCACTGGCAATTTCTACATTACAGGGTACGCCGGCTACAGACTCCAACCAGTATCGGGCAACCATTCCTGCATGGTAACTGGTACCACATGCCAGTATAAGTACGCGCTTCGTTTGTGAAAAAATCTGCTCTGCTGAACTGCCAAATAATCCAGGAGAAATGGATTGCGCATTAAACACCATTTCAAGCGTATTCGCCACTGCACCGGGTTGCTCAAATATCTCTTTTTGCATGAAATGGTCATAGGGACCAATATCAATCGCATCACTTGTGAGATCACTTTGATGAATGGGGCGTTTAACTTCCAGTCCAATACACCCGTCGGAACAGTCAAAAATATGGTACCGATCTTGATACAGCTCGGCGACATCGCCCTCTTCCAGATAAATCATGTTACGCGTTGTTTTCAACAAAGCGGAAGCATCTGATGCGGCATAAACCCCATTCTCACCCAATCCAAGCAATAATGGCGCGCCATTCCGGGCAACCACGATACGTTCAGGATGCGCTTCTTCCATCACTGCAATAGCATATGCGCCTTGCAACTCGGAGATTGACAGACATACCGCTTTCAACAAATCTGTAGTATTTTTTAGATTAAACGCTATCAAATGCGCAATAACTTCTGTATCCGTATCGGATTCAAACTTATATCCTTCGACTTGTAATTGTTTGCGCATCGCTTCATGATTTTCAATGATGCCGTTATGAACGATCGCTATTCTGGATTCTTCACCTGAAAAATGAGGATGTGCATTTCGTTCGGAGGGCTCGCCATGCGTTGCCCATCGCGTATGTGCTATACCTGCCAGACCCTTGGTTTTTTGTTCAACAGTCTTTTTTTCGAGTTCAGCAACACGTCCCGCTGTACGCAATCTTTGCAGTCCATTATTAGTAATGACCAAGCCGGCAGAATCATAGCCCCTGTATTCTAGGCGCAGCAAACCTTCTAACAAGACTGGAACAACATTATTTTTTGCAACAGCACCAACAATTCCACACATACTATGTTTCCTTGCACCAAAAGTTAATGATTATTGGGATAATTGATTATGTTTTTGATGGGCGCTTCCACCCGGTTAGACTGATTTGCTTTGATCTGGATAATGTCAATTCATTTTCAGGCGTATCCCTGGTTATCGTTGAGCCGGCCCCTATGGTTGAGCCATAAGAAACTTTCACGGGGGCTACAAGCTGAGTATCGGAACCGACGAACACATTATCTTCTATAATTGTTTGATGTTTATATGCGCCATCATAGTTGCAGGTGATGGTACCTGCACCAATATTGACGTTTTGACCGATTATGGTATCGCCTATATAACTTAAGTGATTAACCTTGCTGCCCGATGCAATCTGGCTTTTTTTAACTTCCACAAAGTTACCTATGTGCACGTTGTCGATAAGCTGAGTCTCCGGCCGTATTCTTGCATAAGGACCAATTTTGCAATTCTGGCCTATTTTTGCTTCTTCAACATGGCTGAATGGATGAATGGTCGATCCTTCTGAAACGGTAACGTCTTTTAAAATACAGTTTGCTTTAACTTTGACGCGGTTTCCTAATTTTACCGTTCCTTCGAATATACAATTGACGTCTATTTCAACATCGGCGCCGCAAATCAGCTCACCTCGCACATCAATGCGAGCTGGATCCATCAGCATAACACCTTTGTCGAGAAGTTTTTTTGCATATTCTTTCTGGTAAATTCGTTCCAGTTCCACCAATTGTTGCCTGCTGTTTACACCCAATATCTCCCACGGATGCTCTGCTTCAGAAGATATTACAGAAATATTCTGGTCAACAGCCATTTTAATAATGTCCGTCAGGTAATATTCCTGCTGTGCATTATTATTTTCCAACCTGGGCAGCCATTCATGCAGATATTCGTTTGGAATGATCATGATACCTGTATTAATCTCATGGATGGCTATTTGCGATGCATTTGCATCTTTTTGCTCGATTATCCCAATAATATTATTCGTGGCCGGTTCACGAATAATCCGGCCATATCCATCCGGATTTTCAAGAACAGCCGTCAAAATGACACACTTTTTTTCAGATACTGCGTTTACAAGCTTGTTCAGTGTTTCGATGCCAACCAAAGGGACATCACCATATAAAACAAGTGTTGCGCCCGTTTGATCCAAATGATGTTGCGCTTGTAATAAGGCATGACCGGTTCCCAATTGTGGTTTTTGTGTCACCCAAATTAAATCCGAACCACGAACCCCTTCTTTAACAAGATCGCCTCCATGGCCAATCACAATGCATATTTGGTCAGGGGATAAGTTTCTTGCCAAATCGACAACATGTGCTAATAAGGGTTTTCCAGCTAATTTATGCAATACCTTCGGCAAAGATGATTGCATCCGTTTTCCTACACCTGCAGCCAGAATTACGATATTAAGTTTAGACATCATTTGAAAATCTACCACTCACAATACAATGTTAACTATAAAAAACTAACTTTTTAACCCGGGATTACTAAACAGATTGATTATCAATATATTAATGCAATTTTCCAAAGAATAACCTAACTGCAGTCGAATCGATATAGTATTAAACATGAATAATAACGCTTATTTGTAGTTGGCATTACAAAACCATGCTTCGCTATTTAAAATTATAAAGTACATTTAACAAAAAAAAAGGCGACATACAATGTGTCGCCTTGGCGTTGAGTTTGAAAAAACTAGTGTCTGCGCTTTCTTAATTTTTCGATTGCAGCTAATTGAGATACTGCTTCCATCAATTCAGCCTGTGCTTTTGCATAATCCAATTCCGAAGCACGATCTTTTATTGCGTCTTCTGCGGCTCGTTTTGCTTCGATTGCTTTAGCTTCGTCGAGATCATGACTTCGAATTGCAGTATCTGCAAGTATAGTCACTACATCCGGCTGTACTTCCAACATTCCACCTGATACATATACCAGCTCTTCGTCTTTTAACTGTGCTTTAATTCGAACCATACCAGACTTAATTCTTGTCAACATCGGTGTATGACGCGGATATATACCCACTTCACCCATTTGCGCCGGAGCCACCAGGAATTCTACTGGGCCTGAATATATAGATTCCTCTGCACTTACAATATCCAGATGAAAAATTGTACTCATCAATGTTTACTCTTTTTATTGAATGCTTTTTGCTTTTTCTACAGCTTCTTCGATACCGCCGACCATATAAAATGCTTGCTCAGGCAGGTCGTCATATTCACCCGTAACGATTCCTTTAAATCCTTTGATCGTTTCTTTTAACGGCACATACTTACCCGGAGAACCCGTAAAGACTTCTGCAACATTAAATGGCTGCGATAAGAATCGTTGAATCTTACGCGCGCGACTAACGGCCAATTTATCTTCAGCTGACAATTCATCCATACCTAAAATTGCAATAATATCTCTTAATTCTTTATAACGCTGCAATGTTTGTTGTACTTCTCGTGCTGTATTGTAATGTTCTTCGCCGACAACGAGCGGATCTAATTGCCTCGAAGTGGAATCAAGCGGATCCACAGCGGGATAAATACCCAGTGAAGCAATATCGCGCGACAAAACAACTGTTGCATCCAAATGCCCAAAGGTTGTTGCAGGTGATGGATCGGTCAAGTCATCAGCAGGTACATATACCGCTTGAATTGAAGTGATAGAGCCAGTCTTAGTTGAAGTAATACGCTCTTGCAAGCGCCCCATTTCTTCAGCAAGTGTTGGTTGATAGCCCACAGCTGATGGCATACGCCCTAACAAAGCTGACACCTCAGTACCGGCCAATGTATACCGATAAATATTATCAACAAAAAACAGTACATCACGGCCTTCATCACGGAAAGATTCGGCCATTGTCAATCCAGTAAGCGCCACTCTCAGACGGTTACCAGGCGGTTCATTCATCTGGCCGTATACAAGGGCAACCTTATCCAGTACGTTTGAATCTTTCATTTCGTGGTAGAAATCGTTACCTTCACGTGTGCGTTCGCCTACACCCGCAAAAACTGAATACCCGCTATGCTCAATTGCGATGTTACGAATGAGCTCCATCATGTTAACAGTCTTGCCAACCCCCGCACCACCGAACAAGCCAACTTTACCGCCTTTTGCGAATGGACAGATCAGGTCAATTACTTTAATCCCTGTTTCGAGCAATTCTGTTGAAGCCGACAGTTCATCAAATGCAGGCGCTTCGCGATGAATTGACATGGATTTATCGGACCCGATATCACCTGCTTCGTCAATAGGCCTGCCCAGCACATCCATAATACGCCCCAGTGTTTTAGTTCCAACAGGTACAGTAATTTGCTCGCCGGTATTTGTAACTTGCATTCCGCGACGCAATCCATCAGAAGAACCCAGCGCAATAGTACGGACTACGCCGTCACCCAGTTGCTGTTGAACCTCTAAGGTAAGTTCAGATCCTTCCATTACCAGTGCATCATATACTTTTGGAATGGATCCCCGCTCAAATTCGACATCAATCACCGCACCAATACACTGAACAATTTTTCCTTGACTCATTGTTTTATCCTAATACTTTATTTTTTAAACAGCTGCTGCGCCACCTACAATTTCAGACAATTCTTTGGTAATTGCCGCTTGTCTTGACTTGTTATAAATCAACGTTAGCTCATCAATCACATTACCCGCATTATCGGAAGCAGCCTTCATAGCCACCATCCTGGCTGACTGCTCAGATGCCATATTTTCTGTAAGTGCTTGATATATCAATGCTTCAACATAGCGCACCATAATATCATCTATTACAGGTTTCGCTTCCGGTTCATAAATATAATCCCAACCCGTGTTTGCTGATTTTTCTTCCTTATCCTGACCGGATTTCATTTTTTCATCGCTTAATGGCAGCAACTGCTCCATCACAGGCTCTTGCTTCATGGTGTTTATAAAACGATTATAAAATATATACACACGATCGAAACGATCTTGGGTATAGCCGTCCAAAACGACTTTGACAGCGCCTATCAATTTTTCCATATCTGGTGTATCTCCAAGCGCTACAACCTGAGATATTACATTTGCCTTAATCCTGGTCATAAAACCAAGACCTTTGTTTCCTATACAGCAAACTTCTAGTTCTTCACCCTCAGACTGCCATTTCTTCATTTCACTTAAAGCGCGTCGCAGTACGTTGGTATTCAAGCCACCGCATAATCCTTTATCAGACGTGACAATGATAATGCCGATACGTTTAACAGTATCACGTTCGATCAAAAAAGGATGACGATATTCAGTATTCGCTCGGCTCATATGGGCAGCAACATTACGTATTTTTTCACCATAAGGTCTTGCCTTTTTCATACGATCCTGCGCTTTACGCATTTTTGACGCAGCAACCATTTCCATGGCACGTGTAATTTTTTGTGTATTTTTTACACTTCCGATCTTGTTACGTATTTCTCTGCTGCCTGCCATCGCTTAATATGTTCCGTTCTTTTTGAATTCTTCAATTGCTGCGATTAATTGCTTTTCTGTATCAGCATCAAGCTCTTTGGTGTTTTCAATTGTTTCCAGAATCGATCCATGCTGCCCACGAATATAACTCTTCAGCGCAGCTTCAAACGCCAGCGCGCGATTTACTTCAACGTCATCATAATAACCATTGTTAATGGCATATAACGTTAGTGCCATTTCAGAAATACTTAGTGTGGCATATTGTGGTTGCTTCATTAATTCGGTAGCCATTTTACCGCGGTCAAGCTGTTTACGCGTTGCTTCATCCAGATCAGATGCAAACTGCGCAAAAGCCGCCAATTCACGATATTGCGCCAAGGCCAAACGAATACCGCCACCAAGCTTCTTAATCACTTTTGTCTGCGCTGCGCCACCCACCCGCGAAACTGACACACCTGCATTAATGGCGGGACGAATCCCCGCATTAAACAAATCAGTCTCCAAGAAAATCTGGCCATCAGTAATGGAGATTACATTTGTTGGCACAAAAGCAGTCACGTCACCCGCTTGCGTTTCAATAATCGGAAGCGCTGTCAGAGAGCCCGTTTTGCCTTTCACCGTACCATTTGTTTCTTTTTCCACATACTCGGCACTTACCCTGGCTGCCCTTTCCAGTAAGCGTGAATGCAGATAAAAGACATCCCCAGGATAAGCTTCCCGTCCTGGCGGTCTTCTCAACAAGAGTGATATTTGACGATAGGCCCATGCCTGCTTGGTTAAATCATCATAAACTATCAGCGCATCCTGTCCTTTATCACGGAAATATTCACCCATGGTACAACCGGAGTAGGGCGCGATAAATTGTAACGCGGCTGATTCAGATGCAGTTGCAGCAACAACAATCGTGTATTCCATGGCGCCAAATTCTTCAAGTTTACGAACCACATTCGCAATAGATGACGCCTTCTGACCAATTGCCACGTAAATACACAGCATGTTCTGGCCTTTCTGATTAATGATTGCATCAACCGCTACTGCAGTTTTACCAGTTTGACGATCGCCAATAATCAATTCACGTTGTCCGCGACCAATCGGCACCATTGAATCGACCGATTTCAAACCAGTTTGAACTGGCTGATCAACAGATTTACGCCAGATAACCCCTGGGGCGATTTTTTCTATGGGCTCTGATCTTTCTGAAGTGACTGGACCCTTACCATCAATCGGTTGACCTAACGAATTTACTACTCGGCCAAGCAATCCTTCACCAACGGGCACTTCCAGAATCCTTCCGGTGCATTTAACCGTATCGCCTTCCGAAATATGCTCATATGAACCCATAATAACCGCACCGACCGAATCTCGTTCCAGATTAAGTGCCAAGCCGAATGTATTGCCTGGAAATTCCAGCATCTCACCCTGCATTACATCTGACAAACCATGTATTCGAACAATACCGTCTGTTACCGAAACAATGGTACCTTGCGTACGAACTTCTGCTGTTTCAGCAAGTCCTTCTATCCTATTTCTAATCAGCTCACTGATTTCGGATGGATTTAACTGCATTTTCTTTTAACTCCTAGCTTTTAAGGGCATTAGCCATTGCTTCTAGCTTACCGCGAATGGACGCATCAAATATTTCATCGCCAATTTCTACTATTACACCACCAATCAACTCAGGATTCACTTGAACTTTAGCTACTATTTTTCGTTTAAATTTATGCTCAAGATCAGCAATCAATTTTTTTAACTGGCCATCCTTCATATCAAATGCTGAAACAATATTTGCTTCAAGCACGTTATCATGTTGTGCCTTTAAATGTTCAAACAGCCGGCTAATTTGTGGTAAAACACTGATTCTGTTATTTTCCGCAAGCACCATCAGCAAATTGCGACATTCCTGATTGAATCTGTTTTTACCTATTTCAAGCAATAGCTCACCCAACTGTTTAGCTGACACAACCGGATTACCTATTAAAGCCCTGATTTGATTGTTTTGTGCAATTTCTGCTGCATCCAGCAGCATACCAGACCATTCTTTTAACGTATTTTTAGCAACAGCCAACTTAAATACTGCTTCAGCATATGGCCGTGCAACCGTAACTGCTTCAGCCATTATTTTAGGTCTTCCTCAATTGATGCAAGTAATTCGGCATGCGCGTTTGCATCTACTTCCTTGCGTAATATTTTAGCAGCACCTGCCACCGCCAGATTTGCAGCATGTTGACGCAATGCCTCTTTAGCGCTGAAGACTTCATGATCTATTTCGGCTTTTGCACCCGATATAATGCGATCACCCTCTGCTTTCGCAGAACTTTTTGCCTCCTCGACAATTTCAGATGCGCGTTTTTCAGCTTGGAGAATAATCTCAGATGCTTGATGTTTTGCTTCTTTCAAAATTTCTGATGACCGCTGGCTAGCCAGTTCCAAATCATGCCGGCCACGCTCACCTGCCGCCAAACCATCTGCAATTGTTTTTTGACGTTCTTCAATCGCACGTAATAATGGTGGCCAGACAAACTTAACTGTAAACCAGATGAATGTTGAAAAAGCTAATGCCTGAGAAATTAATGTAAAGTTAATATTCATGACCAACCCATATTGGATCTAAACAAAGATTTTAATTATTGAATAACCGCCAACAATGGATTACCAAATGCAAACAACATTGCCAAGCCAACCGCAATAATAAACGACGCGTCAGTCAAACCAAGTAACAAAAATACCTTGCCTTGCAAAGTCGGGATCATTTCAGGCTGGCGTGCCGCACCTTCCAGAAAACGACTACACATAACACCCACACCGATACAAGCGCCGGCCGCACCCAATCCAATCATCAGACCAATACCGATACCGGTATATGCTTGAATCAATGCTAAATACTCTATATTCTCCATGCCTATTTCCTTTTGTTAAGATTAAAGATTTTGTAAAAAACTTTTAATTAGTGCGACTCATGCGCCATTGAGATATAAACAACCGCCAGCATCATAAAAATAAATGCCTGTAAGGTAACAATCAAAATATGGAATATTGCCCAGCCCGCACCAAGTATCGCACCAAAAAATGCGCCCGCCACACCTGTGGCAGCCCACATGCCAATCAATAAGAATATAATTTCACCCGCATATATATTGCCAAACAAACGTAAAGAGTGCGAAAGCGGTTTAGATACATATTCAATAAAATTGAATAATAAGTTCAGGATCCATAACAATGGGTTTTTACCAAAAGGGGTACAAAACAATTCATGCATCCATCCTCCCA
>DOOY01000321.1 GCA_003514765.1 Nitrosomonas sp.
TGAAGTTGCCGAGCATCTCGAAAAAGGTGTGGTGGCGCGCCGTATAGCCGACATTTTCCAGGTCATTGTGTTTGCCGCCGGCGCGTACACAGCGCTGTGAACTGGCTGCGCGCGTATAGCTTCTTTGATCCTGCCCCAGAAAGACATCCTTGAATTGCACCATGCCCGCGTTGGTGAACAGTAATGTCGGATCATTGCCGGGAACCAGAGGGCTGGAGGCGACAATAGTATGGCCGTGTGACGCAAAGAATTCCAGGAATTTTTGTCTTATTTCGCTGCTTTTCATATCTGTAATGATTATTCGTATCTTTGTAATTCTACAACCGTCGTGCCTAAAGCTTCACCCTTGATAATCGCCAGATTTTCGATATGCACGCGGACAGTGATTTCTACACCCATTCTGGGCAGATCGGAGCCGGTGAGTATGATTAATTCACCGCTGATATCTTCCAGTACATAGGCTTTGAGATCAATGACAGGAATACGTGTTGGGTCTTTTGTGACGCCTTTGAGTGTCACTGTCTTGCCGTCGAAATTGGCAGGTGACGTATTGATTTCATGAATTGCGGTAATGCCGCTGGCATGTACGAAGCCTGCTAATGAAAGCAGTATGAACAAACATGCGACCAGTGGTGGAACTATCTTCATATTTTTTCCTTCTCGGCCTGTGACAAGACCTGACGCACAATGTCTGACGAAAAGCCTCTGCTTATCATAAAGCGTATCTGTTTTCCGCGTGTTTTTAAATCGCCAGGCGGTGTACCAAATTTTTTCTGCCAGATATGTAAAGCCGTTTCGAGGTCGGTTTTTTTAAGATCAGGTAAGATCTGTGCAATTAAGTGTTCTTCAATGCCTTTATCTTTAAGTTCGCGTACAATGCGTTGACTGCCAAAACGCGCTCTGCGCGCGCGCATGGCTTGCTCGACAAAGCGTTCTGCTGACAAGTAACCATCTTGTTCGAGCTGATCAAGCAAATCAATCAATAATTGCGGTGAAGGTGCGTGCGCGGACAATTTCTTTTCCAGCTCAAACCGGGAATATTCACGTCTTGCCAGGTAGCGCAGTGCGCGCGTTTCCAATGTCGGTTTGTCGTTCATTATAGCCACAATCGCAGTTGTGGAAGCGTTAGTCACTTCTCGTCATTGGTCGGTTCACCTGCCGGTTTCCCGGTTTTTTTACTTTTGTCTATGATGCTGACAGCAGTGCGAATTTTCTGTTCGATTTCCTGGGCTATTTTAGAATGCTCTCTGAGGTATTCGCGCACATTATCTTTCCCCTGGCCGATTTTTTCACCGTTGTACGAATACCAGGCACCCGCTTTATCGATCAGTTTATATTGCACGCCGAGTTCGATGATTTCGCTTTCGCGGGAGATGCCTTCACCATATAGAATATCAAATTCCGCTTGTTTGAAGGGTGGTGCCACCTTGTTCTTAACTACTTTGACGCGCGTTTCATTGCCGATTGTTTCTTCGCCCTTCTTGATGGCACCTGTGCGGCGTATTTCGAGCCGTACGGACGCATAGAACTTGAGAGCGTTGCCGCCTGTTGTTGTCTCCGGATTGCCGAAAATAACACCGATCTTCATGCGTATCTGGTTAATGAAAATCACCATGGTGTTGCTGCGTTTAATATTGGCAGTCAGCTTTCTGAGTGCCTGCGACATCAGCCTGGCCTGTAAACCCATTTGCGGGTCGCCCATTTCGCCTTCAATTTCAGCGCGTGGCGTCAGGGCGGCGACAGAATCAATGACGACAACATCAATCGAACTGGAGCGCACCAGCATGTCGGCGATTTCCAGTGCCTGCTCGCCGTTGTCCGGTTGTGAGATTAATAGCTCCTGCACATTGACTCCAATTTTCTGTGCATATTGGGGATCGAGTGCATGTTCAGCGTCAATAAAAGCTGCAGTTCCGCCGAGTTTCTGCATTTCGGCAATCACCTGAAGGGTAAGTGTGGTTTTGCCTGAGGATTCGGGGCCGTAGATTTCAATGACACGGCCGCGCGGCAGGCCGCCAACGCCTAAAGCAATGTCCAGACTGAGTGATCCGGTGGATACAACTTGTATATCATTGGCGACATCGTTTGCGCCCAAACGCATGATGGATCCCTTGCCGAACTGTTTTTCGATTTGGGCAAGTGCTGCAGCCAGTGCTTTACTTCTGTTTTCGTCCATGTTTTTTCCTGTGAAGATTCGGCGCATTATCGCATATTCGGAATTGCATCAATGAAGCTTGTTGTTTTCAAGATTCTTTTTTGGAATTTTTGGGTTCTAAAATACAAAAATAAAATAAAACAAAACTCGAGTATCTTGTCAGCCTACGATATAATAACGTATTAAAATTGAAGTGGCAGCGCATCAGGCACACATCGGACGCGCAATATGGCATTGAAAGATGGCGCCATGCGTTTGGTCGTGTGCGTTTTAAATTCGTTCTGAATTTGTTTTTTGCTGCTAACTATGCATTTATTGTAAAACATACTGATAAAAGAATAGGGAGAACAGCTATCCGAGTTATATTACTAGGCGGCCCCGGTGCAGGTAAAGGAACGCAGGCTAATTATATCAAGGAACATTTCGGTATTCCGCAAATTTCTACAGGTGATATGCTGCGTAATGCTGTCAAGGAAGGTACCGAGCTTGGCATGATGGCGAAAAAAATCATGGATTCCGGTGGATTGGTATCTGATGAAATTATTATTAATCTGGTTAAAGAGCGCATCGCTGAACCTGATTGCGCCCAGGGGTTTTTGTTTGATGGTTTTCCACGTACTATTCCGCAAGCTGATGCCATGAAGGCGGCAGGTGTGCAGATTGACTATGTGGTCGAAATTGATGTTGCAGATGATGAAATCATCCGGCGCATGTCGGGCCGTAGAGTGCATCCTGCTTCAGGCCGCACCTATCATATCGAATTCAATCCGCCAAAAGTTGACAATCTGGATGACGAAACCGGTGATCTGCTCATACAGCGTGATGACGATAAGGAAGAGACCGTCAAAAAAAGACTGGCAGTCTATCATGAACAGACTGAGCCGCTCATTTTCTATTATTCAAAATGGTCTGAAGAGGGCACAAACAATGCTCCCCGCTATATCAAAGTTGACGGGGTAGGGAGTGTTGAAGAAATTCGTGACAGGATACTGACGGCACTGAAATAACCACCCTCAGTTTATCTGTATCGTTTCATCGCATTACTTTCCAAAATTTGAGCGACAACATTATGCTGGTTATGATTTTGTTGTGCTGTGGTTTTTGTTTTGCTGGATTTTAGCAATTGTATCGTATCTTTTGACAGTATAGTTTTGCTTACGATTTGATTAATCAGGAGAAATAAAATATGTCAATAAAAAATGCATTTTATGCCCAATCGGGTGGTGTCACTGCTGTTATTAATGCATCAGCAGCTGGTGTCATAGAAACAGCGCGCCAGCATACCGATAAAATTGGCAATGTTTACGCGGGCCGCAACGGTATTATCGGTGCACTGACTGAAGATTTGATCGATACCAGCGCCGATTCAGCAGAAGCGATTGCCGCATTGCGTCATACGCCATCCGG